>JBMDXI010000180.1:0-4512 GCA_048595075.1 Alphaproteobacteria bacterium | reverse complement strand
AAGAACGCGTACCCAATCTACGTCAGCGATGAATTTCGATGTCATCACTTTATAAGTTTCCAGCTAAAAAGAAGAAACCATGGATTGGCACCAAACACTTACGCTTGTCGGAACAATAATTGCTTCAATGTTAACCGCAATATATATCCTACATAGTATTTCGAAAAAAGATACAGAAAGGCATGATGCTGAGCTTGCTGAAGTACGCAAATTGTGGGCCTCTTTAATGGAAAAGAGCAATAGAATAGAAGAAAAAATTTTAGCCCAAGAGAAAGAAAATCGCTCTTTGTGGTCTTCTATGTTGGAAAGAAGCTATGCGCTTGAGAAAGAAATTTTCTCTATTAAGTTATTTCATTCAATACAAGAAAAAAAGAAGTCTAAATAAAACATATTCACATCCAGCACGATTAAAAAATAAGTTTTTTGATTTTTCTCCATTATTCAAGATATAGCTAAATTCATTTAAAGTAATACGAATTTTGAGGTATTCACTTTATAAGGGATTAGCTATAATTGAAGAATGAACATAAACCAGCCTCACTCTATTCGTATTTTAGGCATTGATCCAGGTTTGCGCCATACAGGGTGGGGAATCGTAGAGTCTACAGGGTCACGCCTTCAGCATGTAGCCCATGATGTGATCCAAGCTGACGATCAATTGCCCATGGCCCAGCGTTTAAGTTTTATTTATGAAAGATTAACCCATATACTTCAAACTTACTCTCCCCATGAAGCGGCGGTAGAGGAAGTCTTCGTGAATCAAAATCCCCTTTCTACTTTAAAGTTAGGGATGGCCCGCGGTGTGACCCTGATGGCCCCAGCCCATTATGGAATTTCAGTTGCAGAGTATGGGGCAAATAAGATAAAAAAGGCTATAGTGGGTACAGGACATGCCCAGAAAGAACAAATAGAAACGATGGTCTCTTTTTTACTGCCCGGTGTAAAAGCCACGAAAGACGCAGCCGATGCTTTGGCTGTGGCTATATGCCATGCTCATTATCGAAATTTTAAAGAAATAGTTTTAAAAAATGATCGCTAAACTTAAAGGAATTGTAGATACAACCAAAAATAATCAGGTTATCTTGGATGTGAATGGGGTCGGTTATAATTTATTATGCTCTCGGTATACATTAAGCCTGCTTCCCTCAGCAGGTAACATGACAGTGCTTTTTGTAGAGGTTCTGATTCGGCAAGATAATATCACTCTCTTTGGGTTTGCAACTGAGGAAGAGCAAGAAGCTTTTAGGCTTTTGCTAACAGTACAAGGGGTTGGAGGCAAAGTATGTCTTAGTCTTTTATCAGCCATAGCCCCCGCAACTTTACAAAGCTGCCTTATCACCCAAGATCATGCCCCTTTGACACAAGCAGAGGGAGTTGGGCCTAAACTTGCTTTACGTATTGTGCGGGAATTAAAAGGTAAAACAATTTTGGGAACTACACCTTCTATTAATTTTTCTTCCGCCGCTACGACAATATCTTCAGAGACATCTTCTTCTGCTATAGAAGCTATTTCCGCCCTGGTAAACTTAGGTTACCGCAAGAATGAGGTGACCGAAGCAGTCACGCGGGCTCAAAAAGCGCTGGAAGACACCAACACTTCCCTCGACAAACTTATTCCTCAAGCCCTACAATATTTGAGTAAGATTAATGGATAGACTCGTATCAAAAGACTTGTTGGAAAACGAAGAAACTGTAGAGCTCAATCATGCTTTGCGACCTTTAAAGTTGGAAGATTTCACCGGCCAACTTCACTTGCGACAAAATTTGAAGATTTTTATCGAAGCGGCTAAAAAACGACAAGAACCTCTTGACCATGTTCTTTTTTATGGCCCCCCCGGCTTAGGGAAGACGACTCTCTCACAGATCGTTTCCCATGAACTAGGGGTAGGTTTCCGCGCAACTTCAGGACCTGTGATTGCCCGTTCAGGCGATTTAGCAGCTTTACTCACCAACTTGCAGCCCCATGATGTCTTATTTATTGACGAAATTCATCGCTTAAATCCAGCAGTGGAAGAAATTCTTTATCCCGCAATGGAAGATTTTAAGCTGGATCTTATTATTGGAGAGGGGCCATCTGCTCGATCCGTTCAAATTGATCTCCCCCCTTTTACGCTGATTGGCGCCACTACCCGTTCAGGGCTTATTACCCGTCCTTTGCGAGAACGCTTTGGCATCCCATTAGCTCTTAATTTTTACGAGGCAACTGAACTGTCTAAAATTATTCAACGGGCTGCTTCTAAAATGACTTTTGATCTTACAGAGGAAGGCGCCCTTGAAATCGCTAAACGAGCCCGCGGAACACCACGTATCGCGCTGCGCTTGTTGCGACGCGTGCGTGACATTACTTGTGTATGGGATCAATTCCCTGTGACTCAACAGCTGGTAGATAAAGCCCTTGAACAATTGGCTGTAGATCATCAAGGCCTTGACCAAATGGATCATCGCTATTTACAAACCATCATTCAACATTATAAGGGCGGCCCTGTAGGCATTGAAACGTTAGCGGCGATTCTGTCAGAGCAAAAAGATGTTTTGGAAGACGTAATCGAACCTTATTTGATGCAAAAAGGTTTTATGCAACGTACACCCCGTGGCCGTGTTTTGACAAAAACAGCTTACGACTATTTAGGCCTTCCCTTTTCAGAACCTGATACTCTTGTAGAAACTGATGAATAAGCCCCACATTTTTCAAGCCCGTGTCTATTATGAAAATACAGATGCCGGTGGGGTTGTTTACCACGCTGATTATTTAAATTTTGCTGCCCGCGCCCGTACGGAGTTCCTTCGCACATATGAAGGAGTGACTGAAACAATTTTTGCCCAGCATCAAAATGTACTTTTTGTAGTGAGAGAAGCCACCATCCAATTTAAAAGCGCCGCACGACTAGATGATTTGCTGACAGTAAAGACTACTCTTAAAAACCGCACTCCCTTTCGTATTTTATTCGAACAGCATATTTTCAACGAACAGCGCCTTTGTGTGACCCTCCTTGTGGAGGTCGTTTGTGTGCACAAAGAAACCTATAAGCCTGTCAAAATCCCCACCCAATTTTTAAGGTTGGATGGAAAAGGAAAATGGAAAGAAGCCCACCCTAAATAAGATTATTTATAGTAAACATCAAAAGGAAGGCCTGCCTTTTTCATGACCTCTCTTACATACCACCTATAGGAACCATCATCTTCTTCAGGTATTGTTACTCCTGCCTGCAATCGGGCAAACCCTCCTACAATTTTAATGCTGTCTATAGATTTATCTTCTTTTTCTAAATTAATGAAAGTTGCTACTTCATTACCCAGTCCTTGCATTCCAACATTCTCATTTTTTTTATAAAAAAGAGAGTGGTTATCTGGATTATAAATAGCAGCATTTTTCATATCTTGCCAATTAGGCTTGATAAGAATGCGATTGTTAAATTGTTGTTCCCAATGTTGTACACCTATAGCTATAGGATCCTCCAAGGGAAAGACTTCAGACCTTTTATAAATATCCCGTAAAATTACTTCTCTAAACTCAGATTGCTCACAAATGGTTTTTTCCATAGGAACTCGGGCGTCTGTTTGAGAAATATCAAACAGATATTCTGCAGGAGTTTCAATATAAAATCCAGTATCATACCAAGAGCGAAAATAATCTTTATGAGCAACTGATGTAGATAAAAGATTTCTAAGTTCGAAGATAATAGATATCGACAAATTTCTCTTCTCTGTGGAAGATAATTTCTCAACATCCTCTCGAGAGAAATACATACTTAGAAGGCGGGTATTGCTTGTGTCACAGATAGAATGGACAAGTAGATATTTATTGTCAGGGTTCATTTGGTTAACTATAGCATTATCAAATTCTTTGGCAAATACACCGTCAACAGCTCTTAATTCTCTTATTTGTTGAAGATTATAAGGAGGATTTGGAATTAAACTCTGAAATTTCACTCTTAAATTAGGAACTTGTGTAAGCGCAGGAACGTCTAAAACTTCCTTGAAGTTTCCACTGGTAAGGGAAGTCCCCTTCCTCATCATCGCCTTAACAGACGCACTTAAATTGCTGGCCTCTGGGTTTGATTCTGAAGGTATCGCTAAGGGGCTTTTTACAGAAGATAAACTTCCTTCCTCTCCTGTACTAGCCATTACATGACCTAGTAGAAAAAAACTACCTACCAATAATATTGGAAATCTTTTTTTAAACATTTTAGTGCCCTTCCTTCTAAATAACTTTCTTTAATCACAATCGACTAATTCATATATAGAAAGAAGAACCATCATTACAAGGAAAAAAATTAAAAAATTTTCTTATTTAGAAAACAGCCTAGCGATGAGGACAAATACTTTGTATTGACTTGCTCCCCCTGAAGCCTATTGAGAATGTTTTATTTTTTTCTTCTCTCTTGAAATTATCTCCATAAATCTCTATATATATGGCACTGTTAACAAAATGAGGGAAAGGTGGTAGAATGGTGTGAGAAAAAAAATAGAAGGGAGAAAAAAACAATGAAAGACCGATATTTTCCAATAGAA
>JBMDXI010000179.1:0-4060 GCA_048595075.1 Alphaproteobacteria bacterium | reverse complement strand
CGACCATTTCCATCCACCCCATCTGTGAATAGGCGTGCTCCCTCTAACACCTCATCTCTTTGATCTGAATTAATTCCTCCTATGGCACTTATGATCTCAGCTCGACCATTTCCATCCACCCCATCTGTGAATAGGCGTGCTGCCTCTAACACCTCATCTCTTTGATCTGAATTAATTCCTCCTATGACACGTATGATTTGAGACTGCTTAAATCCATCCATACCCTCTGTTATAAGTTCACGGGCTGCTCTTAGCACACTATCCCTTTGAATTGGATTAATTTTTTCTATGGCATCTATTAGATAAACTCGATCTTTTCCATCCATATTATCTTTTATGAGTGGGCATAGTCTAGCTAATACATCATCTCTTTGAGTTGAATTAATTTCTCTTATGGCACGTATGATAGTAGTCCGATTATGTGCATCCATACTCCTTGTTATGAATGAGGGTGCTCTCCCTAAAACATCAGGTCTTTGTTCTGAAGGAATTCTTCTTATGACACTTAGGATATCATTCCGATCACGTGCATTCATACCACGTGTTATGAATTCATTAGCCCACTCCTCTGCAGACTTTTCCCCTCCTGCAGCTGCCCATGAAGGGGAAGTTATCAATGGTGTTAAAACCAATAAGAAAATTGAAAGATTTATTTTTTTAAGCACAAAATTCATCCTTGCTAAGCTCTTATTTCTTTTAAATTATAAGGCGGATTAGGAAATGGAGTATTAGGTTTTAATTCTAACTTAATAGAGGGAATACTGAAGATTTCAGTGAAATTTTTAACGGTAATTGGGGTTCCTTTAAAATCCTGAACCTCACTTTCAACACTAGCTATTACCGGGCTAAGCCAAAAAAAACTACTTACAGAGAGTATTAAAAAAATTTTTCTAACTAACATTTGAATTTTCTTTCTTTCAATAATTTTTTAATTAGCTCCTGCTAGCAGAAGAAAAACCCTCATGTCAAATTCTTTCTTAAAGATAGTTGAAAGCTTTTAAAAGAAGCCCTATATAAAAGCTATGACGACAGAAAAATCTCTTATAGGTTACTCTCTTGCAGACATAAAAACATGGTTTGTACAAAATGATTTGCCAGCCTTTCGGGCTCAACAAGTCTACCATTGGACTTACCACAGGGGAGCAGAGTCTTTTCAGCAGATGACTAATTTGCCCTTTTCTTTACAGGAAAAATTAGCTCAAGAATTTAATTTAAAGCGCCCTGCCCTTCATACGGTGCAAAGCTCCCTTGACGGCACCCAAAAATGGTTGCTTTCTTTGCAAGACAGAAACCAGATTGAAACGGTTCATATTCCCGAAAAAAGACGGGGTACTTTATGCATTTCGTCGCAAGTAGGGTGTACACTTACGTGTAAGTTTTGCCATACAGGAACACAAACCTGGGTACGCAATTTAACTGCAGGTGAAATACTGGGGCAACTATTTATGGGGCGTGACGCATTCAGCGAATGGCCGGCCCCTCAGGAAAATCGGCATATCTCTCATATTGTATTGATGGGAATGGGCGAACCTTTATATAATTATGACGAGGTCAAAAAGGCTCTTCTCATTGCTATGGATCCTCAAGGATTTAATATGCCTAAACGCTCTATTACCCTGTCGACTTCAGGGGTGGTGCCTCAAATCGTTCAATGCGGGCAAGAATTGGGCGTAAACTTGGCAATTTCCTTGCATGCTGTCACGAATGAATTGCGCAATCATATCGTTCCTTTGAACAAAAAATACCCCCTTGAAGAGCTGCTCGCCGCCTGTAAAGCATATCCAGGCATTAGTAAATCAAACCGAATTACCTTTGAATATGTGATGCTCAAAGGCGTCAATGATTCAGCTGCAGATGCACGGGGTCTTATAAGATTGCTGAAGGATATCCCTGCAAAAATTAACCTAATTCCCTTTAATCCATGGCCAGGAGCTCCTTATGAATGTTCTGCATGGCCCACTATTGAAAAATTCGGCGCTCTTTTAGAAGAGGCCGGTTATGCCTCACCTATTCGGAAAACGCGAGGACAAGACATTCTTGCAGCGTGCGGTCAATTAAAGTCCTTGAGTTTACGCCCCCGAAAAAGTAAAATCAATCCATAGCGGCCCCTTATATTGTCGTACTTTGTTACTCGGCGCTGGTGTGCATCAAGCACACGATCGCGCTTTCGTGCCTCGTATACAATTAAAGTGTCTTTGCTATGGCGCGGCCCCTTGATAATGGAAAATTATGACCCAACCCACTCAATGGACAATCGGTATGATGAGCGGCACATCTTTAGATGGCATTGATGTGGCGGCCATTAAAACAGATGGGATTTCTATTTTTGAGGTAGGGCCTGCCAAATTTTACCCCTATCAAGAAGAGTTTATAGAAAAATTACGCGGTATTTTAGGGTCTCAAAAGATAACCCCCTCTATTCAGGAAATAGAACGCCAGCTGACGCATCTTCATGCTGACGCCTTCTATGACTTTTTAAAGACATTTGATATCCCCCCTTCTTCTATAGGAATTATTGGGTTTCATGGCCATACTATTCTGCATGAACCTCCCCATAAATTTCCCCAAGGGCGCACGTGGCAAATTGGAGATGGGGGTTTGTTGAACCAACTCACCCATACCCCTGTTGTCGGCCATATGCGAGAAAATGATGTAAAACATGGGGGACAAGGTGCTCCTTTAGTGCCTGTCTATCATCAAGCTCTTGTAAAAGATGAACCCAAGCCTGTAGCCATTTTAAATATAGGAGGCGTTGCAAATATTACGTGGATTTCGCAGGATGAAATTATGGCTTGTGATACTGGCCCCGGCAACGCCCTTATTAATGATTGGGTATGGAAAAATTTACACCAACCTTTTGATACTGATGGCCACCTTGCTAGTGTAGGTGCCATCGACCAAGAAGTGTTGAGCAAATTTTTACAGCACCCTTATTTTAAAATAACCCCCCCTAAATCATTAGACCGCAACGAGTTTAGTTTAGAAGGCGTTCAACATTTATCTGTAGAAGATGGCGCAGCAACGTTGACTGAAATGACAGCAGCTGCCGTTCATCAAAGTTTAAAATTTCTGCCTGAACATCCTAAAAGATGGTATATTTGTGGCGGAGGTCGCCATAATACAACCCTTTTAAACCGCTTGGCATTCTATCTGCAACCTGCCACCATTCATCTTATTGAGGAACTCGGTAATAACGGAGATTTTATTGAAGCTCAAGCCTTCGCCTTCTTAGCAGTTCGTTCTCAAAAAGGGTTGCCTTTAACTTTTCCTTATACCACGGGGGTTAAACACCCGCTAACGGGCGGTATTCTTTTTGGGAAAAATGAATAAGTACCCCTGTGATCCCTCGGCAGTAAGCACCGAGGAAATCACAGAGATAAATTTTCTCTCACATTCAGTGGGTTTTATTACCCAACAATTTCGCACTGACTAAAGAAAAAAGCTATTTCATTTTTAGCATTTTCTAACGAGTCAGATCCATGGACTGAATTTTCATCAATGGATAGTGCAAAACGTTTACGGACAGTTCCTTCGTCAGCATTCGCAGGGTTTGTTGCCCCCATTACCTCACGGTGCTTAAGAACAGCGTTAGGGCCCTCGAGGACTTGCACCACTACTGGCGCAGATGCCATAAAGGTACACAAATCATTATAAAAAGGTCTTGCAGCATGAATTTCGTAAAATTTTTCTGCCTGAGCTTTTGTTAATTGAATGCGCTTTTGCGCTACAATACGAAGCCCTGCTTTTTCAAAACAAGCATTAATCTCGCCTGTAAGGTTACGACGGGTCGCATCGGGTTTAATAATAGAAAGAGTTCTTTCTGTTGTCATTTTTTAGTCTCCTTAAACAATATGCTGACCATACGCAGAGAGAATATTTTTGTAAAGAGATTTGAATAATTCATATTGACATTGCCTTTGTCCATTGCTAAAAAAGAACAAATTTTGGTGAAAAAAAATGAAAGTTGTAAGTTCTTTAAAATCTTTAAAAGCCCGTGATAAAAACTGTCGTATCGTTCGTCGGAAGGGTCGTCTTTATGTTATCAACAAAACAAAGCCAC
>JBMDXI010000178.1:0-14262 GCA_048595075.1 Alphaproteobacteria bacterium | reverse complement strand
AGGGGGGAAATATCGGGGGCTAAACTTCATAGTTCGGGCCATCTATATTTTTCTCTTAAAGATGCCGAATCTGTTCTGGATGGAATTTGCTGGCGAGGGACAGTCGGAAGACTTGCGCTTAGGCCTGCAGATGGAATGGAGGTCGTTTGCTATGGCCATTTAACAACCTATGGAGCCCGTTCTAAGTACCAAATTATTGTTGAGAATATGGAACATGCGGGGGTAGGGGCTCTCTTAAAGCTTCTCCATGAACGTAAAGAAAAATTGGCAGCAGAGGGGCTTTTTGATGCAACACGAAAAAAGCCACTCCCTTCCTTACCCAAAGTGATCGGTGTTATTACGTCGCCTACGGGAGCGGTTATTCAAGATATTTTACATCGTTTACAAGACCGCTTTCCTTGCCATGTATTGCTATGGCCTGTCGCTGTCCAAGGGGAAACAGCCGCGGCAGAAGTGGCGCACGCTATTACATCCTTCAACCATCTGCCTTCCCATTTGCCCCAACCCGATGTTTTAATCGTTGCGCGCGGGGGAGGGAGCTTAGAAGACTTGTGGGCGTTTAATGAAGAAATAGTTGTAAGAGCTGCCGCTGAAAGTCGGATTCCACTTATTTCTGCTGTAGGGCATGAAACAGATGTGACTTTAATCGATCATGCAGCCGATAGGCGAGCACCCACACCCACCGCAGCTGCTGAAATGGCAGTGCCAGTACGGTTAGAGATTTTAGAGAAGCTGCAAGTGCAGGAACATCGTCTTAATACCGTGGTGCGCAAGCTCATTCAATCGTGGCAGTGGCAACTTAAAAGCCATGAGAAAGGACTTATTAGTCCTAAAACGCTGCTCGAAAATAAGATGCAGGGGCTGGACGATCGTCTTGAACGACTTGCTTTAGCCATGCAATCTATCATCCATAATAAAACCCAAAAATTTACTTTTTTAGTTCATCGCCTTCAGCAGGCCACAGCTATCCAACAGCTTAGAGGGCAGCATAAATCCCGATTTGAAAAGGCTGCAAGCTTGCTGGAAAGCTATTCTTATACCCATACACTGAAGCGCGGTTTTGCCTTAGTGAAGCGGGGAAATACCCTTCTTACATCATCTCAACACGTGAAGAAAGGCGACGCTTTAACCATACAATGGCATGACGGCGAAATAACGACCCAGGTAAAAGAAGAGAGATCATGAAACATTCGCTACCCAAACTGGCTTTAATTGATCGTGATGGGGTTATTAATGAGGAACGTACAGGTTACGTAAAGTCGTTGGGTGAATTTAAACTAATCCCCGGTAGTATAGAAGGGATCAAGTTGCTTTCAGATGCAGGCATTCAGCTAGCGATTGTGACCAATCAAGGATGTATTGGGCGGGGTCTTATTACACTTGCCCAATTAGATGAAATTCACCAACATTTATGGCAAAAATTTGCCGAGCATCATATTAAATTGCATAAAATATATGTGTGCCCTGATCACCCTGATCATCCCACCCATCGTCGTAAACCTAACCCGGGTATGTTGCTAGAAGCCATGGAAGAGTTACACATAAAGCCTGCTGAAACAGTCATGATTGGGGACGATATTCGCGATATAAAAGCTGCAATGGCGGCCGGGTGTGCCCGTCATTTGGTGCTAACAGGACATGGCCCTAAAACGATTGCCAACGAAGAGTTCTCTACTTGCACGCCTGTGATAGTTCATAAAAACCTTAAAGAGGCCGCTGACTATATTGTGGGAAGGGGTTCAGTTGAGTAAAGCGGGAAGCTATATAGCCGACATCTTATAAAAGGTATTACCTCGGAAATCGTCGCTGGGGTACGTCCAGCACACGTTTACGCATTCGCGCCTCGTATACAATTAAATGAATTCACCTATAAATATTTTTTGAGGGGAATATTGTCTGAGTCTTCTTGTAATGGTTCCAAAAAAATAATATATAATATTGCTAAAGAAACTAGCCTTGGAGTTGTATCTTGCCCTACATTAGAACTTGTGCACTTATGAAAATCTTGAAAAAAACTATGGGGATAGGTTGTTTATGTATGTTAGCGGGGTGTGAGCTCCCTAACAACTGTCATGATTCTTATCCTCAGCCTGGCCCTGGCCCTAAAAAAATATATAAAACAAAATCTGAAAGAGCAACGGAAGATGAAAGAAACATAAAGGGATACTCTAGCAGAATTCCTACAGGGGTAGTATAAAACATAGAACCTAGGGGGTGTTATCTCTATATTTTCATACTACTTTTATACGGGATTGACTAATGTATATAAAAAGGACTTGAGAAGGAAAAGTCCATTGACACAAAGCGACCAATTTTCTTTCGGCAATTGTTGCTCTTGTAGTTGCTGTATACGTAGATAAAAAGATGTGTCCAAATAACACAAAATATCTAACCCCCACATAATCAAAAAGGGGATGAGAGTTATTTTAACAAGTACCTTCCAGTGGTGGTTAACAAATTTTAGTGATTCTCTAAAAACAGAAACAGTATGGGTAGTCATGGTCATTTAGCCTCCTTTATTTACCTTTAGCTTCCAAGTAAAGACGCGCTGTAGCTGTCCAAACTACGGCTATCATATAAAAAGATATTATTTGTTGGAGCCCTTCAAAAATGAAACTAGCGAAGGGATTTTTAAAAATCATACCAAGAATTACGCAGGGTATAAGGAGAAGAGCCATCAAAGAAATTGCTTTAAGCATCACAGCGCAGAGTTTCCCGCCAACTCCTTTAGTTTGTTGCCAAGATTTTTTGAACCCCGTTGCTTCACCACAAGCAACCGCAGGAAAAATGAAGCAGAATTTTATCGCTAAAAAAATAACCCCCGCTATACAGAGGACACCTAAAATATAGGGAAGAAGAATTGAAACCCCTATCGATGTTAGTGCAAGAGACAATCCTAACAGCAACCCTAAAGGCAACCCTATGAACAAAGGAAAAACCGTGTAATATCCTAAAAATTTAAAAGTAATTTTATCTATTTCTAAGCACTTAGTTGCCAGATGGGGGTTAATACTGTATCGCATCCATTGACTCTGCCATACTACATACATAAAAAAAGCAATACCTTCACAGGCCAATGACTTCAGCAAAGACAGCTGCCAGATAGAGCGTTGTCCTATTCCTTCTGGATTAAAGCTGGGATCAACCCTGTTCCACATATTTAATGCAAGGGTAATGATAAAAGGGATCAAAGCCACTTTTACAAGCGTCTTCCAGTGGTGGTTAACAAATTTTAGTGATTCTCTAAAAACAGAAACAGTATGGGTGGTCATGGTCATTTAGCCTCTCTCTCATTTCAAATTAAGACATAGCTTATAATAAATAAAGGAAAATATGTAAAGTTGAGGAAGTTTAAATCTCATTTAAAATGAAGTCTATCGCAAAAAATTGCGGGCCTCTAAGGCTACTTTTTTCATCAATGTGGGGAGAGCTACCTTATGAAACCGCGAAGGATGCAGCCATAGACCTTCTAAGGGAACAGTATTCGCTTTCATATGAGCAACTTTTCCTACCAGATGGAAGTGCGTAAAAGTATGACGCACCGTCCCCATAAGGGGAGCCTGTTGAATAGCTTCTGTGGGGAAGGGCACACGAGCATAGATGTGATTCTCCTTAGAGCTTTCCCATCCTGTGGAAGGAAAACCCATCATCCCCCCTAATAATCCTTTCGGTGGACGCTGTTCTAAGAAAATCTCACCCTGCTCATTTTCGATCCACAGGAAAATAGTGTGACGGGTTTTGATAGATTCTTTCGCCTTTTTGCGAGGATACTCGTCAGGCTTCTGCCCCACAGCTTTGCAAAAATCTTGCACTGGACATAAACCACACTTAGGTGCAGTTGGCGTGCATACCATGGCTCCTAAATCCATCAGGGCTTGAGCATAGTCCCCCGGTCGTTGTTGTGGCGTCAACTGTGTTGCCCACCTGCGGATTTCTTTCTTAGCCTCAGGAAGAGGAGTTTCAATGGTAAAAAGTCGACTCATGACACGATCAATATTGCCATCAATCACCACTGCAGGTTGCTGGAAAGCAATGGCAGCAATGGCCGCTGCCGTATAAGGCCCCACTCCTGCTAAAGCAATAAGCTCCTTTTCTGTTTCGGGAAAGTTCTTATTATATTCATTCACGATCTGTTGGGCGCATTTATGAAGATTCCGCGCTCGGGAATAATAGCCCAGGCCTTGCCACGCATGCAAAACTTCTTCCAAAGAAGCTGCAGCCAAATTTTCAAGAGTCGACCATTGAGTAATAAACTTCTCAAAATAAGGCTTTACCGTAGCCACCGTCGTTTGCTGCAGCATAATTTCACTAATCCACACATGATAAGGATTTGATGCTTGGCCTCCTTTCGCACGCCAAGGCAAGACCCGTCCATAGGCATCATACCATTCTAAAAGAGCTTGCTGAAATTTATGAACGTCTATCTCAAGCATAAGGTTCCGCTAATTTTTCGCCAAAGGATAAAGCTTTATCGATAAAAGCCATGGTTTTGGAAAGATCAGATGTTTCATCTTCTGCCCACACAAAAAATGCAGCCCACCAAACCGCAAATACGCCTTTTTCTTTCGCTTGATCAATAAGGCTATCCCCATTTAAATGGTGAGCCTGCCACAAAAAGGTAAGCATTTTATAGTCTTCACATAAAATAGGGCGCCATACATCGGGCTGCGTTAGGCTTTCTTTCCTCAATCTTAAAATAGCCTCTTTATAAGGGGTGAGCAAATCAAATTTAAGAAGCAAAATTTCTAAAATTATTTCTTTTCGTGTATAATTCGCTGATTGAAGGGGCATAAAAATCTGCAGATGTTCTTGAGTCAAATAAGTATAAAACCATTTGAAAAAATCTTCTTTATGGGCCACATAATCTTGAGAAGGCCATGCCAGGCTATGCCAACCAACCTGACGTATTTGCTCCATAATGCTATCAATAAATTCTCTGTGCGTCATAATAGATAATTTTATACCTCTCTCTTATAGCTGAGAAAGTTTAAAATGAGTACGAGAAATTTCGAAGCGACCATATCCTGATGCATATCATCGATGGAATCAATTTATAAGTTTCCCTCTTAAAACACTTGTGAAGAAAAATTATTGCTCTTAGAATGCGCTTATATATGTCGGATACTATGAGTAATTTTCTTGAAGGCTTGAACCCTATACAGAAAGAAGCAGTTTTAGCTGTAGACGGCCCTGTTCTTATTTTAGCGGGAGCAGGAACAGGAAAAACACGCGTCCTCACAGCACGTATTGCCCATATTTTACAACAACAAAAAGCGTGGCCTTCTGAAATCTTAGCGGTCACATTTACAAATAAAGCTTCCACCGAAATGAAAGTCCGTATTGGGGCGATGATTCCGCATAATATTGCCAGCATGTGGATTGGTACATTTCATTCTATTGGTGTTCGTATTTTGCGCCGTCATGCTGAACTTGTGGGACTTACTTCCAACTTTACTATCATTGACCCCGATGACCAAGAACGCATCGTGAAACAAATCCTACAAGCTGAAAATATTGATGATAAAAAACAAAGCGCAAAATTATTTGTCAACATCATCAATGGGTGGAAAGATAAAGCCCTCACCCCTGAAAAAATAACAGAGCAATATTTGGGATGGGATAAAGCCCGTACAGCGTTGAAAATTTATCGCATTTACCAAGAGCGTTTAAAAATTGTCAATGCTGCTGATTTTGGCGATTTGCTTTTGCATTGTTTAACGATTTTCTCACAACATAGTGACATTTTGGCTGAATACTTAGCTCGCTTTAAATATATCTTGGTAGATGAATATCAAGATACAAATATTGCCCAATATCTTTTCTTGCGTCTACTCGCCCAAGGCACAGGGAATATTTGCTGTGTTGGAGATGACGATCAGTCTATTTATGGGTGGCGGGGCGCTGAAATTGGCAATATCCTTAAGTTTGAAGAAGATTTTCCAGGGGCTAAAATTATTCGATTAGAACAAAATTATCGCTCTACCCCTGCTATTTTAGGGGCCGCTTCAGGGCTTATTGCTCATAATAAAAGTCGTTTAGGGAAAACCCTATGGACTGATCAAAATCGGGGCGATCCTGTGGCTATTAAAGGATTATTTGATGGAAAGGAAGAGGCCCGTTGGATTGCAGATCAAATTGAACAACTACAGCGCTCTCAAATTCACCTCTCAGAAATATCCATCTTGATCCGCGCAGGCTATCAAACGCGAGAATTTGAGGAAGTTTTCTTAATGCAGGGAATTTCCTACAAAATTATTGGAGGTTTACGTTTTTACGAAAGGATGGAAATTCGCGATGCCCTTGCCTATCTACGCCTTATTGTACAACCCAACGACGATCTGGCCTTTGAACGTATCATTAATGTGCCTAAGCGTAGTATTGGGCAAACAAGCGTTCAGAAAATGCATGATGTAGCCCGTGAAAAGCAGATTCCCTTGCGTCAAGCAGCCTCTGTAATGCTAGAATCCCAAGACTTTAAAGGAAAAACTGCCCAAGTGTTGAAGAATTTTTTGGATGATTTAGACCGTTGGAGCCAGCTTATCGATTCCATGGCTCATGAAGAAATTGTTAAAACGGTGCTAGAGGAGTCAGGCTATATAGCCATGTGGAAAGCTGATAAATCCGCGGATGCAGCAGGACGTTTAGAAAACTTGAAAGAACTCATCCAAGCCGTAAGTCAATTTTCTGACCTCCCCACCTTCTTAGAGCATGTGAGCTTAGTTATGGAAAATGCCACAACAGCTGCTTTAGAAGACAGTATCACTTTAATGACCATGCATGCCTCAAAAGGCCTTGAATTTGATACGGTCTTTCTCGCGGGTTGGGAAGAGGGCGTATTTCCCTCCCAAAAATCCTTAGAAGAGGCGGACGGAAATGATGTAGAAGAAGAACGTCGCCTTGCTTACGTAGGTCTTACCCGCGCTAAACGGCAAGCCTATATCAGTTTTGCGAGTAGTCGACGTATTCACGGCCAATGGCAAAGCAATCTTCCGTCTCGGTTTATTAAAGAGCTTCCAGCCGATCATATTTGCTTTTTAGAAAGTAGCTTTTTGCGTAAACCCAGTTTTACTTTTTCCTCTTCAACTCCGGATTCCAACAGCCTCTCAGCGGTAAACTCCTCTCCCTTTAAAATAGGCGAACGTGTCTTTCATAAAAAATTTGGACAAGGCTACATCCAAAACATCAGCGGAGACCAGCTAACCATCCACTTTGAACAAGGCGGCACAAAAACGGTTTTATATAGCTTTATTCAGAAGGATAAATGAAATTGATTTATCCACTCTCGCATAAGCCTACTATTTTACAAAATTGATCTTCTCTTAAGATTAATTCAGCGATATTTAATCTTTATCAGGCATCTCTTCCGAGGGGGGATCATTGACAACGAAAAAGTCTTTTTGAGTTGGTTTTTCTGTGGAATCGACCCCAGCAACTGAAGGATCGTTATCTTCTTCTCCCTCCTCGTCCCCTTCATCTTCCGCATCTGCTGTATTACTAGGAACAGTAGCTGTTGTTTCATCCTCTACAGGCATATTATTAGGCTGTTGAAGACCTGCAGCCGTTTCCGCTTGCAAAGGTTGGGCCGTTGAAGAAACGTCCATTGATTCAGGAGAACTCGTTTCTTCTATAGCTGTGGAAGAAGGATTATCATCCGCTGATGCTATGGTATCTTCTGCATGCGCCCCTCCGCAGGTTAAACTTGCAAGTGCTGCAACTGTTAAAAACTTTTTTTTCATATTTATTACATCCCTTATTAACAAAATTTTAATGATATTAACCTTTCTATTTAGTTTTCACAACTGAGCAGCTCAAAGATTTTTCCTTTAAAGCTGAACATAATCCTTCAGCTTCTTGCCTCGATTGAAAACGTCCTACTTGCGTCGTGTAATGCTTTCGCTTACGCCTCACAACATTAAGAAGCTTATTAGAAACTTTGCTTAAAAAAGACGGTTGGTTTTTTTTAAGGTCTTGCATGAATTTGTTGGCCTGTTTACGGTTACGGAAGGTGCCCGCATGAACTGTCCATTGATAAATTTGTAGACGCGTCTTCCGTCGTTTGCGTGATAGGGTACGCTCAGCTTCAAGAACTTGTTCAGTAGTAGGCACTTGTTTATTTAGCAGCTCAACCATGCGCTGATCACGTATGATTGGACTGGATTCCCCCATAACAACCCCAATAATTCTTTCAGGGCCTATTTTCTGTGATGCAACTAGATTGTATCCTGCAGCGCGCGTATAGCCCGTTTTTAATCCGTCTAATCCCTCTATCTTCCCGAGTAAACGGTTTGTGCTTTTATAACGCTTTCCCCGAAAGTAGAACTGACGTTCTGCAAAAAAATGGTAAAATTCGGAATGATTATCTAAATGGGCCCGCGCTAAAACTGCCATATCTTCAGCGGTTGAGACTTGTTGGCGATGGGGTAACCCCGACGGATTATAAAAAATAGTGTCTTTCATCCCCAATTCTGCGGCCTTTTGGTTCATCAGCGCCACGAATTCATAGTCAGAGCCTCCCACCCTTTCAGCCAGGGCAAAAGCCACATCATTGGCCGATTTAACTACTAAAGCTTTAATGGCCTCTTCCACTGTCATTTTTGTGCCGGGCCGTAAATAAAGTTTCGAGCTGGGCATGCGACAAGCCTGTGTGGACATAGGTACTTCGTCCATTAGGTCAAGTGTTCCAGCCTTAAGATGGTCAAAAACAACGTACAGAGTCATCAGTTTTGTTAAAGAAGCAGGGAATCGACGAACGTCTGAATTTTCAGCAATTATCTTTTCACCTGTTGCAGCATTCATCAGGAAATACGAGGGTCGTGCCGCTACTCCCAGAGCAAAAAGTAAGCAAATCGCAAATAAATATAGCTGAGAAAATTTAAAATGAGGACGAGAAATGAGGAGCGAACGTGTGGCAACCCACACCAGCGACGAATTCCGACGTAATAATTTTATAAGTTTCCAGCTATAGTTTAACATAGTCTCTGAAACAAATCTAAAGCGCCCTACAATTTCATGCAAGCATTTTTATAGAATTAGTGCCCTGCATTGCAGAATAATGTTTTAGAATAGACGAAAAGAAGTTATTCCCTAAAAACAACAAAAGGTTTGGTTTGGCCATCACTTGAGGTATGCTCCCCCAGCACTTTTGAAATATTTTTATCAGTTTTTAAAGATTCTTCTTGCTTCCCGGTGAGGATGTTATAACGGTGGATCTCTTTTCCCCACTCAGGAAATACATAAGCAAACTTTTCACCTATCGCTAATATGTTTTGAGAGAGCAAAAATCTTCCCTTACTTTCTATTGGCGTAGACCAAACTGATTTTAAATCATATGGATTTAAAGCAACTAATTGGTTCGCAGTCAAGCATAAAAGAACCTTCTTATCAGACGACAACTTAAGTGCAGACATACTTTTTAAAGGTATGTCGCTTGTGATTTCTTCGTCGGTTTCTAAATTATGTTTTATAAGGGTACCCGCTTTTTTTGAATAGAACAAATATTGTCTATCAGAGACGCTCAAGAATTCTTCGTCACAATTCCCTATAGTCTTTATTTTTCCATCAGGGTCAATAAAAGTCACTACCCCTTCCAAAATATCAATTGCCAACAATCCGGGTCCGCCTTCTTTATAAATACCAGGTTTTCCATCCCTAACAGTATGTTTGAGTTCTAAAGATCGTGAATCTAAAATATAAACATCTTTCTTAGAGGTTCCTATAAAAAGAGTACCTTGTCCATTATCCCACACCGTAGATACTTCACCATTCTCTGAGGGCAAGATAAAAGAGCCTTTCTGTTTTCCATCCGTTGGATCAAGAGAGAGTATTTTTTTTCCTGCATAAACATAAAGACTTTTATCGCTTATTAAAAATTTCCCTACCTCCTTATTATGCCATAAAGAATATCCATCCTCAGTACTAAAGGCCCATAATCCCTCATTACATTCGAATTTTCCACAGCCAACAAGCATATTATTTATTATCACAAATTTATTATATTCTAATGAGGGTAAGGCTATAAAAGGGGTGTTAGGAGACTGCTCTTTCAAAATAGAGGGAAGCTCCACCAAAAATGACCAATTTAAATACTTGGAAAGATTAAGACCATGTTCTAATAAAAAACGTTGCAATGAACGTCTGGCTTGGCAGGCTGCATAGCTAAAAGAAAAATCTTCTCTATAGAGCACATTAATACCATCCATATAAGGTTTTAAATCACCCTCTAGTGTTGCGTATATACTACCTCCTGATAAATTTGCAGCTTTGGATAGAAGATCAAGACGGAATTGAAGTTCCAATCCCTCAGAAATTAGTAGAGGATATAAACTTGTTAAAATATCTACTGGGCTTATATGTTGAAAAAATGGCAAATCAGATTGTTGAATTAATGGGATATTAAGCGGTTTATACAGTATGATTTCCCAAAAGTTAAGCCTGGCAGTGAGATATAAATCTACCTTAGTAAGTTCCTTCACAAGAGTGGCGCAAAACTGATCAAAAGGCAGCACTGTTTCAAGAAATGGCATCTTAAAAAAATCTCGCATTTGGTTTTTGATAATATCGTGATGAGAGGGGGATTTTGCTTCAGCCAAATCGCACCACATCCATTTTAAAGCTTGAATAGCCTTATGTTTAATAGAAATTTCATAGAGGCTTTCATAGTCCTTATCCTCAAGAGGAAGTTTGTTCTCTATCATTGCTCTGGTAAAAGAATTTAAGTCTTTCACATCTAGGTTAACAGAAGAACTGAAAAAATTAAGGAAGGAGTCCATCACCTTTCTACTTTGTTCAGGAGTAGATAAAACTTTTACAAACGAAGAAATTTCACAAAAATAAACCTTCTTAGCCTCCAACAAAGAGGGAAGGTGATCAATAATTTGATCAAAATAAGGAGCGTAAAGAGAAGGTTTGTAAGAGGCCTTACAAATTAAATCTTTTGAATTCTCCCTGATGGCTCGCTCCACTATAACGCCCAGAGAAAAAGGCGTTCCCTCTAAATCCTGGGGTGTTAATATTTTTGGATCATCAAGATACCTCGTCTGGAGCAAATACGCGATACTCACTGATTGAAAAAAGGGAAAAATCTCTGCATCATGTGGGAATATTTTAGAAGCTTCGGCTAAAAATTTAATACCCCAAGGAGAAGTAAAATTTTCTCCCTTCCCCTTTTTCCCTGACAGAACATATATAAGACATTTTTTTGCTGCCAGAAGATTGATTTCACTCATCTTTTTTAAAGCGTGGATTGTATTCCCATCTATTTCCCATTCCATCAAGCGCTGAAAAGCGTGATCAAACTCTACAGAAGATGGTTTTCCTCGTTCCTCTTGAAAGTCATCCTCCTTAGCAGCTGCCCCAGCTTCTAAATGTATCCCTAGAAAAGCTATTGAAAAGAAAAAAAGATATTTATACATAATGATCTCCCTATTATTAAACCACTCAAATCCTTAGAGCATAGTGCCTCTTAGCATAGAATCAAGTCCATATCAATAAAGTTCTTAGGCTGATTTTGCCAAGACATTTGCGATTTTTTCATAAGCCTGCTCCAATTCCTTCACAGAGGTGGAATAAGGGGGGAGTAAATAGATAACATCACCCAAAGGTCTTAACAGCAACCCTGCTTCTAAAAATTGAGATTTTATATGGGGGAACTTCTGGGGAAGATGGGGGATCTCAAAAGCACAAATCGTACCAATGACGCGGGTTTTTTCTATAAAAGGGCAGCGGTCTTGCAAATAATCTACACCCTGTTGATGTGCTTGGTTAATTCGCACAATAGCGTCTTGACAGGCCGGAGATTTTAATAGATTCAAAGAAGCTGTGGCTGCACTACAAGCAAGAGGATTTCCTGTATAAGAATGCCCATGGGCAAAGGCCCTCTTGAACTCATCCCCCAAAAATGCTTTATAAATACTCTCATTTGTAACCGTCAGAGCTAAGGGCAGAAAACCCCCTGTAATGCCTTTCGATACACACAAAAAATCAGGAGTAAGAGACAGTTGATCCAGGGCAAAGTATGTTCCTGTGCGACAAAATCCTGTCATGATTTCATCAAAAATGACCAGAATATTGTTATTTTGCACCAACTCTATAACTTTGCGTAGGAATTCAGGCCTACAGCATCTCATACCACTGGCGCCCTGCACTAATGGTTCGACAATTATTGCTGCGAGGCGATCCTTATAGTCCCGAAGATATTCTTCCAAGACTGCAAAGGCAGCGCTTTCTTTTTTTTCTACATCTTCATCCTGAGCCCACGTATCCGGATAGGGAATGAATAGCACCTGAGAAAAAAGATCAGCAAATTGATCATGAAATCCAGATTGGCCCCCCACCGACATAGCTCCTTTCATCCAGGGGGAATTTTAAGACAAAAGCTACAAGACACCCAGCCGTTGAGAAATTTTTTGCCCATATCAAAGAAAACAAATGGTTGGCTCTGCGCTTTGATAAACCAGCTTCTCATTTTTTATGGAGAATGCTCTTCTAAATTCTCTCTTATAAGGGCTTCTATTTCAGCTTGGGCGTTTTCGAGGGCTTTTTTAGTTTGACCATACAATGTATAGGCTTGCTTTAGTTGAAGGATAACCTGATTTTTTCTCTGCATGTCAAATTTTTTCATCGCGTCAAAATTAGCAGTGTAGTCAGAAAGAGCTTCAATAAATACCTCTGGTGTTGCCTTTTTGTAATCTTTTATAAAGAAGCCTAAATCTCCTAATTGTCTTTTCAAGCTCGAATCTTCTTCTAAGTCCATCTTAAAACTCAGAATGGCAGCGGATAAATTGTCGTAGTATTCCCGAGCCTCTTTCAATTTGTTTTCTGCTGTTACAATATTTTTTTGATGTTCAGCTTTTGCCTGTTCTTTCACCTTTTCTAACTCAGCTGCTGCTTTTTCGATTTGAGCATTGAGGGTCGCCGCTTCTTTAGCCCGTCGCTGTTATTCTTCAGCACGTCTTTGTTCTTCTTTATCGCGTTTCCGTTCTTCTTCAGATCGTCTTTGTTCTTCTTTCACGCGTTTCCGTTCTTCTTCAGCCTTTCTAGCCGCTTCTTGACGTTGACGCTTTTCTTCAGCAGCTTTCATTTCTTTAAACTTTTTGCGTTGTGAGAATCCCCTAAACGCAGATTGGATTTTTGTTGCTGCTTCACCTTCTTCTTCGGCCTTAGCTTGCTGCTGGATGCGTTCTCTTTTCTCTCTCAGCTGGCCTTCCATTGTATTTATAGCATTCATGCGGCGGCGTGAGTTATCATCTCTTTTCTGTTCCTCAGCTAAACGTTCATCCTCTTCTTGGGTTCTGATTCTCTCTTCTTCAAGGCGTTTTTGCTCTTCAGCCTCTTGATGTATTTTTTCTTTTTGGGCTTGCAAACCATCAGAATGCTTCGTTCGAGCCAAATGCATGCGGACTACATTTTGAATTTTAAGAGCTGCTGCTTTCTGTTGTTCTAGCTTTGCTTTTTTTTCCCTCTCTTGTCTCTTTTTATCTAAAAAAGATTGTAGCCCAGCGTTTTCACGCCCATCTCCTGGCATTTTGGGGCCCTGCTTTGCTTCTCTTGTTCTTACCTGTTCTAAATCACGGGTAAAATTTTCACACCCCGAAATCATGGCATTCCTTTTAAAAGTTCCAACTCCATTGGTGCTTGCCCATTCATAAAAATTTGGATCCTTTATTTTTATACATAAGCTTCGCCACAGGGCAGGATCATTTGCTTTTAAGGCGTTAAGTGTATCCTGGGGCTTTACCTCTTTACTCAATTCTTCCAAAGAGACCCATTTTCTGTCAATTTCTTCGTCAATTGCAGGCATTCCTTTTTTTAATTTCCATCCTTGAGGCCGTTTGTCCATATATTCTTCATATTCTTCAGCAGCTTTTACAAAATCTTCATCTCTTGCATAGGTAGCTCCTTGTTTCTCCTCCTCTGTTTCCAAAAGCTCTAGTTTAGGTCGTGGTTTAAGGGGGGGAGGAGCTTTTTTTGAGCCCCCAACTGCGCCAAGAACTGGTCCAAAAAAACTAACAACAAGAAAAAAAACTAATGTGAAATAATTCATTGTATGCACCCCTGCTTATATTTAATTAAACTCATTGTACTATGGCACTGTTAACAAAATGAGGGAAAGGTGGTAGAATCGTGTGAGAAAAAAAATAGAAGGGAGAAAAAAACAATGAAAGACCGATATTTTCCAATAGAAACAGATATTTTCGATAAAAAAATATTACCCCTGATTATCCAACAACAGAATCGTTCTGGAAGGCCGACAAAAGTTTCCCA
>JBMDXI010000177.1:0-5002 GCA_048595075.1 Alphaproteobacteria bacterium | reverse complement strand
CCATCTCAAACGAATACCCTCTAAAAAGCAAGTCCTAATTATTTCTTTTGATAAACAAGTTAGAGAATGTTGTTATTTTGCAACATTGGAGGGATGAGGATAAGTTTGAGGATAGGTTGATCCTTCAGGCGCCCTAAGGCTGCCCCTTTTACCACAAGCGGTTAATAAGAAAATTCCTGTTATTCCCGCGCAAATTAAAAAAAGATAATATTTCATCATAGATATTGTTTTATAAAATTTTCTGCTAAAAAGCTAGCCCACACGTAGGCTCCTATACTTATATTTTTTTTAAAAGCCCATAGACATTCATAAGGATTCTTAATATCTGCTTTATAGACAGACCCCATCAGAAGAAAAAATGAAACGCCAATGCCTATTCCATATATCCATCCCAAAGGATGCATCCACTTGAGAAGAAGGAGCCCCCCTATAAAAAAACTATAGGCAGTTGCAATCATATACTTTCCCCTTTCTCCCCAATAAAGGGCTGTGGACTTAACGCCGATTTGATGATCATCTTCAATATCCTGATAGGCATAAATGGAGTCATACCCCACAATCCAGAAAAAACTAGCTGCATATAGAATAATGGGCTGCCAGCTAAGGCTTCCATGAACGGAAGTCCACCCCATCAAAGCCCCCCAGGAAAAGGTAAGCCCTAAAAAAGCTTGAGGCCAAAAGGTAATACGCTTCATAAAGGGATAAAGGACTATCAGTAAAAGAGAGGCTATCCCTAGTCCAATGGTAAAAGAATTAAATTGCCATAAAATCAACGCCCCACCTGCTAACAAAATGGCCATACAAACCAAAGCTTTCTTGGAAGAAATCATCCCAGATGCTAATGGACGCGTTTTTGTACGCGTAACACGTCGATCAAAAGGTCGATCCACCCAATCATTCCAGATGCAACCTGCGCCGCGCATCAACACGGCTCCTCCTAAAAATAAAAAAATCTTTTTCACATCAAAGGGGCTATTCGCTAAACTCAAACTCCACATACACGGAAAAAACAGCAGCCAAATACCAGCTGGCCGATCGAGTCTCATCAATTGGGCATAGGGAACCCACGGCGAGGGAAGATGAAAAATCCACGATTTTTGCGGTATATCTGTTGTCATAATTAAATTAACTTCGCTATACTTACTAGTTATGAGTGCTTTTATCCCACGATTATATACGCCATTTCCATTCGCACAAGGGGGATCAGTTGATCTCTCTGATGCCCAAGTCCATTACCTTGTTCGGGTGTTACGATTAAATGCAGGCGCTGTTGTCAAAGTGTTTAATGGACATGATGGGGAATGGAGCGCCACCCTGCAAGCCCTCTCTAAGAAGAAATATGTTTTAGTATGTGATAAAATTTTAAGAGACCAATCGGTAGGTCAAGATATATGGCTGGCTTTTGCCCCCCTCAAAAAAACTCCCATGGAATTTCTTATCGAAAAAGCAACTGAATTGGGTATTTCCCATTTTCTTCCCTTGAAAACCCAATTTAGTGATCATAAAGCTTATCGCCCTGATAAAGCACATACTCATGCCATAGAGGCAGCCCAGCAATCAGAACAACTTCAGGTACCCTTATTAAGCCCTCTTGTGTCTTTGTCCCAATTCTTAAGAGAACATCCCAAGGGTCGCCTTATATATGTTTGTTTAGAACGCCAACCTAAGGCCTCTTGTTTACTAGAGGCCTTAGAGATAGAAAAACCGATCACCTTACTGATAGGGCCTGAGGGGGGATTCAGCCCTGAAGAACAACATTTGCTGACGCAATCTTCTCTTATTAAGATTGTAACATTGGGGTCTTCTATTTTAAGGGCTGAAACAGCTGCTATTGTAAGCGTGGGATGTGCTGTGCAGAAAATGATATTGAAATCTGATGAGTATTAAAAAAATTTGACACCTGACACGTATCAGGTTATATTCAATAAAAATTGAGCAACTTATGATCTTAACTTTTAAAAATAAGACCCTTCAGAAATTTTTTGAGAGTGGTAGTATTTCTAAAATAAATCAGGATCATGTAAAACGTCTAAAAATTATTTTAGCGAAGTTACATACTGCAAAACAAATAAGAGATATGGAGTTTCCTGGGGCTTATATACATCAGCTTACGGGAGACAAGAAAGGGTTTTGGTCAGTACGCATAAATAAGAATTGGCGCCTTATCTTCAGATTTGAGAATGGGGATGCTTTTGATGTAGACTATATGGACTATCATTAGAAAGGAGTATCAAATGAAGGTAATGCATAACCCCCCTCATCCTGGCGAGGTATTAAAGGAGCTTTATTTAGAACCTTTAGACTTAACCATAACTGAAGCAGCGCACTCCTTACAGGTGACACGTAAAACCTTATCTGCACTTGTTAATGGACGAGCTGACATAAGCCCTGCCATGGCCTTAAGGCTATCTAAGGCTTTTGACACCACTCCCGAAAGCTGGCTAAATCTTCAGCAGCAATACACTCTGTGGGATGCTCAAAAAAAGGTTGATGTTTCGGATGTATGCGTCCTTTTCCGTTCTCAAAACTTAAAAGAAGATAGAATATAGTGACTATCCAACAACAAATTGAACAAAAGTTGAAAGAAGCTTTTCATCCCCTCTTTTTAGAGGTTATCGATCAGTCGCACCTGCATGAAGGGCACGAGGGGAAACCCTCTCACAGCGAAACTCATTTCAACATTACGATTGTGTCTGCTGCTTTTAAAGGATTAAGCCGTCTTACTACCCACCAGAAAATATATGCGGTATTGCACGAAGAGGTTTCAAAAATTCATGCCCTGAGTATTTCTGCCAAAGCCCCTTAAAAAATAGAGAACTTTTGCCAAGCCTTACTTCTATATCGCCCATAAAATATACCAAAATTCACAAGGGCGTACCCTAGGCAGATTGTCCAAAATAAATAAGGGTCGCTTTTAAGATAAATACATAACCAGTACACAGGGATAAAAGCCACAAAAACCATGGTGAATAAATTAGCCACCATCATAAATGTCGTATCACCCGCTGCAGTTAAAATTCCCCCCAGCAGCCAAGTCATTCCATCAAAAGCGAAATAGATACAAACCGCATAAAAAGAAAGCCTAACATCCTTTTCTACAAGGGCATAAAGGGCTTTATCTTTATGCAAGAAGACTTTTAGCAAAAACTCAGGATAGAAAATTAAAGGAATGCTTACAATGACAAGGATAAAAGCAAAAATTTTCAGACCCGATCGCCAGGCTTTTCCTATTAAAGAATAATGCTGCCCCCCAATTAAGTTAGAGACCACAGCCACCATTGCTTTTTGCAATCCTTCTGTTAAAAAGCAAAACAAATTAAAGAAACCATTGGTCACTGATAAAACAGTCGCATAAACGGGACTTAGGGCAGAAGCTTTTATAACCAAAAAACTCCATCCTGAGAATTCTATAGTATGACTTGCTGCATGAGGCAGCCCCACCTTAATGCAGTCTTTAAACAATCTCTTATTAAACTTAAAACGCCCCGTCCCGAGTGTGCGCCGATGGTTTGAACTCAAAAAAATGCTAAATAGAACAACAACCGTTGTAAATTGGGCAACAACTGCACCTACGGCCGCGCCCACCGGGCCTTGCGGCGTTAAAAAGCCATCCACACCTAATACCAAACAATACGTAAGAGCCCCATTAATAATATTAGACCCCACAGAGGTGAGTGTGAGGATTTTTACATGCCCTCTCCCCGCATAAAAGCCGGACAATGCACCAATCAGGGGCATTAAAAATGCAAAGGGCATTAACAAACGAAAATAGGCTGTCCCCTCTTTAATAAAGGGCGTTGGAATGTACTTCCACCCCCACAGGCCCATTGGTATATAAATAAACGATAGCCCTAACGCTACCCACATCATCTGCCACACAGGTTGGCCTATTTCAGCATGTCGTCCTGATCCGTTAAATTGCCCGACGAAAACCTCAGAAATACTGGTAAGAGCGATGGGGGCAAATTGAAAAACACCGATGAAAGATGAAAGGGCAGTAATTGCATTCATAGCCTCAATAGAATATTGAGCAACAATAAGGCGAGAAATAAAAAACATGACGGTCCCTGACATAATCGTCAACATCATAGGGGGCGCTAACACCACCAATTCTTTGACGCTGCCAGGGGTATAAGAAGTAAGTGTTGATTTAACTTTCATGGGACTTCTGTTTTATAACTCTCTCTATTTACACTACCAAAAATATGGCAGGGATATGTGTAATAATACCATATTTTAATTGTTTGAATAGTACCCTTAAGGGTTAATAAAAGTAAGAAGGTTAAGGACAAGATCAAGCCCTCTTCGAAAAGTTTAGAAAGTGGCGCGTCCTGGAGGATTCGAACCTCCGACCCTCGGCTTAGAAGGCCGATGCTCTATCCAGCTGAGCTAAGGACGCCCATTCATTTTCTGCATTATAGTCAATGCTTCCCCTTTGTAAAGAGAATTACGAAAAGTGTAAGAGCGACAGGATATTATGGAATTAGCGATACTCAAACACATTTATTTAGAAGGACACGCTATGGCAGCCCTTTTAATTTTTCATGTACCTCAACGGAACTTGCGATTATGTAAGGCACATGCATATCATCAGGGCAATTATAGGATGCAATCCCCTTGCTTTCTTCAATAATAATCTTCCCCGCTGCAACGTCCCATAATTTCAGATTTTCTTCAAAATAACCTTCGCTCCGCCCGGCTGCCACATAGGCCATGCTTAACGCAGCCGATCCTAAACACCGTATCATTCCCTGTTGATCAATAATTTTATCTACGCACTGTAAAAATCGTTGTTTAACACCTGCCCCCCCATGCACACCAGTGATAAACAGACCCTCTTTTATGTCCCGTCGCCCTGAAACTCGCAAGCGTTGAGAGTTTAAAAAAGCCCCTTTATCTTTTTCAGCCCAAAAGAGCTCATCGAGCAGAGGATCATAAATGACCCCTGCGCGGATAGCACCTTTATGCTCATAGGCAATAGAAACACAAAAACCTGGCAATC
>JBMDXI010000176.1:0-3487 GCA_048595075.1 Alphaproteobacteria bacterium | reverse complement strand
GTGAGAATAACAATCGCTTCAGCAGGTTCTTGAGAAATATGGAGGTGGTGAATTTTCACCAAAAACCCTATAAATCCAAAAGCCCATAAAATAGTTATCAACAGACCGCCTAAGAGAGTTTTTTTGAGCCAAGGTTGATACATATACATGTGACCTATACCATATATTTTAAGCTAAGACGTACTGTCGCGCGGGCAGAAAGCATCATAAAAAGCGTCACAAAGACGGGAACTAAAAGACTTACGCCCCATAAGAAAAAATTAGATAAAAGGGGCATAAGGATTTGAATATTAAGGGTTTGGGCGAAGTAATGTAATAAAAAGAAAGTCAACACCGTCATACAAAATCCATATAGTCCCCCTTTAAGGCCGATCCGAAAGGTGTGATTTTGAAATTGCTTAGCAATATAGCGATCTGTTGCCCCTATCAAATAAAGTACTTCAATAATATGGCGATGAATGATTAAGCTGGTTTGGGATGTAAATGCAATAGTTCCCATTGTTGCGGCGACAATGATACCTAAAATGATAAAACTTATAATTTGGGTGGATTCAGCTAGTTCAAATAAACCCTCTTTCCAATCAAGATGATCTTCCACCACAATATGGGGCGATAGAATTTGAAGGTTTTCTTTTAGTTGCGTAAGGGCCAATTCATTGCGGTGCGTAATTTCTACATCAATCAAGCGGGGTAAAAACTGGTCTTCCACCCCTTCAATACTGGCCTGACTATTCAAGTTTTTTAGAATCTCGTGGGCGGACAAAAGTTTTATTTTTCCTACCTCAGGCATCTTGTTGAGCAATTCAATAGTTTGCTGAGTTAATGTTTCCTGGTTAGCATTGGGGGCATCGTTTAAAGGATTGCTAGGAATTTCAATAGTAATGTGACTTTGAAAGCCGGTTTCCCATTGCTGAATTAAATTGCTGACAGAAAAGGCGATAATAAGTGATAAACTGGCTAGATAAACCATGAGAGCGACAATCCAGGGCAAAAAACGATTGGCAGGATCTGACTTTAAAGGCAAATCGTTATAAACCATGATGAGCCCCCTGCTTTGGATGAATAAGATAAGCTTTTCCCTTGTCGAGGAAGATTTCTGGATGCTTGAACTGTTGGGGAAGGGCCCGGTTATGGGTAGCTAGAATAACAGTTGTTCCTGTTTTGTGCATTTCTTCAAATAAATAAAGAATACGTAAGGCAGCGGCATCATCGACGTTGCCAGTTGGTTCATCCGCCAATAAAATTTTTGGGCGGGCAATAACGGCGCGGGCAATGGAAACCCGTTGCTGCTGTCCCCCTGACAAAGTGTGGGGAAGATGATCTAAAAAGTCTTCAAGGCCTACCCATGCTAACAGTTCAGCTGCTTGCTTACGGGCCTTTTTAGAAGATATGCCACGGATTTTTAAAGGAAGGGCTACATTATCTAACACATTAAGATGAGCAATCAAGCGAAAATCTTGAAATACAATCCCCATTTGGCGGCGCATATAAGCTATATCCCGCAAGGAAAGATCAGCAGTATTGGTGCCAAAAATAGAAATTTCTCCCCTCGTTTGGCTGCAGGCTAAATAAATCATTTTTAAAAGAGTTGATTTGCCCGCCCCGCTCACGCCGGTTAAAAAATAAAATTGGCCTTGATAAATTTCTAAGTCAATCTTTGAGAGTAAATTAGTTTCTCCGTCAAAGGTGAGATCAACGTTTTGAAATGAAACAATTTCTTTATGGTTTTTTTGTGCTTCCATGTTTCAACATCATAGAATATTTTTGGCCCAAAAAAAAGGATATATTTGATTAAAAAGGGTTTTCCTGTTCCGTAATAACGAAGTCAAAATAGGTATGGGGAAAAGGTTCATTCGCCAGGGTATAATGCCACCATTCTTTATCATAGGCTTGGAATCCTTTGGATTTCATCACTTCCTGAAGGAAGTTGCGGTTGATGAGTGCTTTTTCATCAATCAAATAGCTATTATGGTGGGATGCTTCATGGAATAGGTCAAAGCTAGATCCCATATCGACCGTATTGTCATCTAAAAAGAGGATTTGTTCTGCATTAGCAAGAGCGCGTGGTATGACATTAATCTCTTTTAACGACTTACCTAACTTAATAAGGGTTAAATCAAACGTGCTTCCCCGACTATGAGAAGATCGCTCGGCTATGTACCCTAATTTAAAGACATCTTTTTTATCAATGGTGGGATAATAAAGGTGTTTTGCGGTTTGATCTTTTTCATCTTTTGCCCATTGGGTAAAATGCTCCACGGCGCGCTGAGGACGATAGGCATCATAAATAACAAGCTGATAACCCATTTTCTTAAATTCATCATTTGCTAGCTTTAACTGATCAGCCGCTTCCCACGTACACACAAAGCGTTTGGATGTGTATCCTTCCACGGGGCAGTGCATAAAATTTTGTCCTGTAAAATAACGGGGGCTTTCTATAATGGTAGGGTCAACATCTGTCAAAAAAACAAATCCATCAGCCATTCCAAAGGAAGAAAAAGGATTTGAAAGAAGCCCACTCATTATGCAAAACCTTAAACAATATTTTATAAATTTACCCATGTTTTACCTTCCTGTGATTTAGCTATATATCTTGCAAATAAGATAAATCAATAAATTAAAATTGAAAAGAGTTTTTTAGAGAAGGTGTTTCCTATCACAGGACATGACACAAATATACCCGCAAGCCCCTCATTGCCGCCCACCCTGGGGGTTTGCTATGAGGGGTGTTTAGGATACTTTTTCCCACACTTCTATCATGTATAGACAATAGCACATAAAATGAGCATAAAACCACCCACCCCGTAATTCCCGCGGACGTTCTCCTCGGGCGTGACCCGTGGATTGATCCGCGGGTCTATAAATAACCTGCAATACGGGTGTGGCTATGGGCCCCCGTGTCAAGCACGGGGGAATCACAGAGGGGGGTTACGAGGGTAACTGAGTCCTGTTTTAGGCTCATTTTATATGCCCTTCACTATAGTGTGTGGGGGGGGGGTACTATTTCTTTTTTTTGCCTGCTTGATAGAGTGCGTCTTGAAGACCCTCAACTCGCTCTTCAAGAATCTTGATATTTTGTTCAAGTTGAATAATAATTTCTTTCTGATTCTCATCATTGCTTTGGTAGAGGGCTATCTCAGTTTTCAGTTGTGTAATCTGGGCTTCCTGTGCTTTCTTCTGCTCTTGGAGTGAAGTAGACTCTGCCTGATGGGTAGCTTTAAGTTCTTCTATCTTTTTATGAAAGTCTTTTTCCTGCTGTTCAAGATCACGCTCGAGTTTGGCTACCTCTTTAACCGTATTAAAGCCTTTCCCTCTATTATGTAATCTTTCTTGTAAACATTTAATTTGCTCATCTTTACTTTTAATTTCCGCTTGAAGACTGTCTAATTGTTCATATAGTTGCTTGCCCTGGATTATAGTATCTCTTAAGGCGGCATTGTCTTGTTGGAGTATGCTTATAGTTCTTTTAAGCTCAGTCTGTTGATTC
>JBMDXI010000175.1:0-3400 GCA_048595075.1 Alphaproteobacteria bacterium | reverse complement strand
GTTCTTGGTGAGGTTTTGAGGCCTTTACGAGTACCCCCATAGAGGTAGGACATTTTTTTAAGTCTTTTGTGCGTTTCAATAGTTCAGCTGTTCCTTCAGCTGCTTCTACAGCTAAGACCACACCCTGCTCTATAATAACGGCTTGGCCAATATCAGCTTGTCCTAATATTTTTGCAACTTCAAAACCCCGCCGCACATCGAGCACATCTTCCTCTGATAACTGGATCTTTCCTAATACCCCTGCTGGCATTAAAAGGCTTTCCAAAACGGCTTGAACACCTAGAACCTCAAATCCTTTTTTCTCTAATTGCTGGATAATTCCTTTAAAAAGCCCATCATCCCCAAAAGCTTTTAGACCAATTTTTGCGAGCCATTCTAAAGCCGTTGCATCCATTTTTAAACTTTTAAAGGAAGGGCGGCTAACCGCCCCTGCAAACACAAGGGAAGAAATCTGATGTTTTTCTAGAATTTGTAAAATGGATTTAATTTGACCTAAAGCCACCCAAGTATGGGGATGATCTGCAATCCATTCAGGGTCTGCTTGCCCTTCAAGGGCAATAATCCAATAGGGTTTTTCTTGTTGCTTACAAAACTGTGCAAGTATTTTGGGAAGGTCGCCCCCCCCTGCAATAATTGCTAATGTTTTTAAGGCAGGCATAAAGGCCTTGCCCCATTATTATGGTTTTTTATGAAATCTATTATCTCCATGACTGCCGGCTCCGATGAAAAAAGCTCCTGCACATCTTCTATTCGTTCAACCAATGTTCCTTCATCTGCAAATAAAAGCCGATAGGCTGTTCTTAGTGCATGAATTGCCGTACGCGACAAATCACGCCGCTTTAATCCAATGAGGTTCAAGCCGCCAAGACGCGCCCTATTCCCTAGCACCGAGCCATAGGGAATGACATGTCCTTCCACACCTGAAAGCCCGCCAATGATGCATCCCTGTCCCAATCTTACGTGTTGATGGACTCCGCTCAGCCCGCCAATGTTCACAAAATCCCCCACCACTACATGCCCCCCCAGTGTTGCATTATTTGCCATGATAACGTGGCTTCCTACCTGGCAATCATGCGCAACATGACTTGCAACCATTAACATACAATGATCTCCTATACGCGTTATCCCCCCTCCTCTTTGAGTGCCAGGATGAATTGTCACATGCTCCCGAATCAGATTGTGACTTCCTATGCTAATGTGGGTATCCTCATCTTTTAAGCCTGTTACTTGGGGATTATACCCAATACACGCGAAAGAAAAAACTTTTGTATGGTCACCAATTTCTGTGCGTCCTTGAACAATCGCATGGGGAAAAATTTCTACATTATTCCCCAACACAACCTGGGGCCCTACGTAAGCATAAGCGCCTACTTTAACTCCCTGTCCTATGACAGCACCTTTTTCAACAATAGCTGTGGGGTGAATATGATTGTCCATTATTTTGCCTTCGATTTATCCATAATCATGGCAGAAAATACCGCTTCCGCCACAAGAGTTTCCTTAACGTAAGCTTTTCCCGAAAATTTCCAAATAGGATCGCGCGCTTTTTCTTTCTTTACCCGAATTTCTAAGGTGTCCCCTGGAACCACTGGTTTGCGGAACTTTGCCTCTTCAATGGCTAAAAAATAAACTAATTTATCTTCAGCAGCTTGTGCCGACGACTTCATGACCAAAATCCCTGCTGTTTGAGCCATAGCCTCCACAATCAGCACACCTGGCATAACAGGGTGGCCGGGGAAATGTCCTTGAAAAAAATTTTCATTTATAGTCACGTTTTTAATTCCCACTGCTTCTTCATGAAGGGTATAATCCACAATCTTATCAACCAATAGCATGGGATAACGATGAGGGATTAATTGCTCAATCTCTTGAAAAGTAATTACATTGGACATTATATTTCTCTCTTTTTTACTAATCTATTTAATATAAGTACTTGCTTGTGCCACTCTCTAATTGGAACAGCAGGTGATCCTCCTACAATTGCCCCATCCTCTAGGTCTTTGGAAATTCCACTTTGGGCAGCTATACGCACCCCTTTACCAAGGGTTAGATGGTCAATTACACCAACTTGCCCACCAAACATAGATCCTGCTCCTATGACTGTACTGCCTGCAATTCCGGTTTGAGAGGCGACCACACATTGAGGCCCTAAAACCACATTATGCGCAATTTGCACTAAATTATCAATACGGCACCACGCCCCAATAACTGTATCATCCAGCACACCCCGGTCAATAGTGGTGTTAGCCCCAATCCTTACATGATCTTGAATAACCACGCGCCCTAGATGTGGAATATCAATAAATTGGTCTTTATCAATGGCAAATCCAAATCCCATTTGGCCTATAACAGCACCAGGATAAATAGTGACCTGGCCCCCAATAACAGCACAAGAAATAGTGGCATTTCCATGAATATGTCCATATTCACCAATCGTCACCCCATCGCCAATAATGGTGTGAGGGCCCACTTTTGTATGAGCACCGATTACAACGCCTGCTCCTAATTGGGCAGAAGGATGCACCTGCGCAGTGGGATGCACTGTATTTTTGCCTGACGTAAAAAGAAAGTCACGAAAATTGGGGTAAAAAATCTGGGCAATCTTGGCCTGTGCGATATGCGCATTAGGCACCTGAATGACAGAAGGGAATTGACTCGCATCCACTAACCCTTCTGATACCAAGCATATAGACGCTTGCGTCGTATTTAAATCTGATAGCTTCTTTTTTGAATACAAAAAACTTAATTCACCCGCTTGAGCTTTTGTAAGAGAGTTAATATTTTTAATAGATAAGTCAGCGAGCTTTTTATCTGGGACATGAATGCCAATCTTTTCGAGTAAATTTCCCAAAGGGAAAGGGCCTTGTGGGTGGTAAAATTGTGACATAAAACTTCCTATTGTTATTTGTTAAAAGCTGGCAATTGGATAGAGGATAAAATATGCATAATATCTTCTGTTAAATCAATGGATGAATCAACAAATACCGTATTTGATTTACGTAATACTACTTGAATCCCCCGTGCTTTGGCAAAATTTCTAATTTTTTCCGTAACATGGTTATGAAATTCTTCTAAACTTTTATGATGGAACTCATTGAGTTTCGCTTGATAGGCTTCGGCCTGCTTTTGAACCTCTAACACTTTTTTGTCAAAATCTTGACGACGTTGCTCTAAGATAATGGAGGTTTGTTTGTCGCCCATTTTTAAAGATTTTTGCATTTCTACAATAGATTGATGTTCTAAGCGCAATTTATTTTCTTTTTCTTGGAACTCTTTCTGATATTTTTGAAATTCTTTATTCAAGTTTTCTTTAAAAGCTTTAATCGCAGGCAGGTCAGATAAAACTTTATCCCAGTCAACGACCGCAACTTGGACGGTTGCAGAAGGCGTAGGTTTCTCA
>JBMDXI010000174.1:0-5458 GCA_048595075.1 Alphaproteobacteria bacterium | reverse complement strand
CCCTACAGGTACTTTAGGGGAGTCTCCCATGAGTACTTTAGGGGTGGCAAGAGGTTGATTCGCTTTGACAACAAGCGTTTTCTCAAAATCGCGGAAGCCCCAGTTGAGTAAATCTTCTGCAGTCTTTTGTCGTTCTTTTTCAGAAGCTGTCCCATTCATAACAAGCAGAAGACGGCGACCGTTTTGTTGAGCAGAAGCAACTATTCCATATCCTCCTTCATCCGTATGACCTGTTTTAATGCCATCGCAGCCTAAGTTGGGAGTATTGAGGAGTAAATTGCGATTTGGTTGCCGAATATTATTAAACTTGAAGAATTTTTCTGCAAAGAGAGGATAGTATGTGGGAAACTTTTCAATTAAGTGTTTGCTGATAATGGCTAAATCTCTGACAGAAGAGTAATGATTGGGGGCAGCTAACCCTGTCGCATTGACAAAGTTAGTATTTTTAGCGCCCAGCTGCCGCGCTACGCTCGTCATTTCTTGAGCACAATTTTCTTCGGTGCCATCTATGCCCTCTGCTAAAGCAACAGATGCATCGTTGCCTGATTGAACGATAACCCCTAATAATAAGTCTTTAATGCTTACCCTAGAATTCAAAGGAAGAAACATTCGCGATCCATCTGTTTTCCACGCTTTAAGACTAACAGGAAAAGTGTCTTCTAATGTGAGCCGCCCTTGTTGAAGTCGATCAAAAACAAGATATAGCTCCATAATTTTTGTCATGGAAGAAGGGTGCGTGCGCGTATCAGCATTTTTTTCGTACAAAATTGTATCTGTACTTAAGTCGATCAAAATAGCTTCTTTAGCATTGGCTGCTAATGCATTTGGTAAGGTATTGGCCATCGTGGGAAAGCTGAAGAAAATTAATAGGCTATAGAAAAAATAAAAGAAAAATTTACTCATGATATTCTCAAACTACTGTAGGCTTCGGTTAAAATTACGTCGCTGATACACTGACCATATGTTCTAAATGTTTATACCTTTGGGCGGCTATTCGTCAATAGAGGTTTTTGTGAAGAAGGGGGAATAAAAAAACAGGCTCCTCATTTTTTATGGAGGAGCCTGAATAAAGATGGTTAATTTTTCTTATTTTTTTTTGTTAAGAACTTTAGTGGCTGCTGTTTTAGCAGCCTCTTGGGCATCAGCTACAGCTAATGAAGTTGCAAAAGTTTGTTTTTGAGATCGGTTTCTTGGTTTTAAGAGAACAGTCTGCACACCTTTCTGCAAGGGTTGATCTGCATCTTCTCTAGAAGTGCTACTTGCTGTAGAAGGGGTTAAGGAAGGTGTAGTTGTGTTTTCCTCAGATTGAGGAGAAGGGCTCTCAGAAGAAGATTTTGGTTCTTCTTGTATAACTAAAAAGCGCTCGCCTTCAATTTTAGCTTCTTCGGTAGGAGAGGTATTCTCGCTGGGAGATATTTCTCCTTCAAGCGCTTCAAAGTTATCAATTGTTTTTTGAAGGGCGTCGTTAGCAACCTTTAGTTTATGGGTGTACATAAACTTTAAGAGCTCTAAGGGTGTTAGATCATCTATAATTCTTGTTTGCAGGGCTTGAAGAGATTCTGACGAAATAGGGCCATAGTTAACCGAAGTTTCTGTGGAGGCATTATTTAAAAGTCCATCTACATCTGCAAGTAGCTGAACTCCTTTTTGAACAGTATCTTTATTGGATGGAAAAAAAGTTAGAAAGACAAGATTTTCATTGAGGGGATATGTATAGTTCCCGATAGTAGAGGGGGCTATGAAGCTAGAGAGCATCATCTTTTTAAGCATTGCGCCGGCACCTCCTGTGGAAAAATTTTTTTCATCTGTTTCGTAAATTTTCATTACATTGTGGAAAAAGGCTAATTGTTGATTGATTTGGGCCAGTTTGCTTGAAAGTTCTTGGCTTAAAGAGGGATTTGTATTGTGATTAATAGCTGTAGCTAAGCTATCATGGCAGTATTGAAAAAGACTTTCTATGCTCTTATGAAATTCCCCTTTAATGCGCAAAGAAGGGTCTGTTACTAAGCCCGTCAGGTAGCGCATTTTTTCAATGAAATTGCCTTTTGTGATAGTTAATTCGCTTTGAATATTCATAATCCGCTGGTTATGTTCTGCCAGTGGGGTTCCTGAGGGAGCTGGGATATCTTTCAAACGTGTCTTTATGGTCTGGATATCGTTTTCAAATACTTGTACTGCTTTATTGAGAGCAGATGGAATCTTTGTCACAAATTCAGCTGTATATGGTGCTTGAGTTGCGAATGCGCTAGAAGAAATGCACATAAGGCTGATTGTTAAAAGATGTTTTATTTTCATTGTAGACCTCACTTTTATTTTTTTATGGTTAATACTTATTGTGTTCATTATACTGAATTTTTAGAGCTGGTGAAGATATTTTTTTAATTTTTTTCATTGAGTTTAAAAAAGAAAAATGTATATTAAGGAAATTGAAAAAAAAGGGTGTATAGCTCAGCGGTAGAGCACTACGTTGACATCGTAGGGGTCACTGGTTCGATCCCAGTTATACCCACCATCGCTCGATCTTTTTCGCTGCTACTTTGTCAGGCGCCGCTGGTGTAGGTCGCCTACACGTTCGCTCCGCCTTCCGCGTATCAACAAAAAATATCCTTCGCTTTCGCGCGATCTTTTTCGCTTTTGAAAAAAAACTTGAACTTTTTTTAAAAGACGCGTATATCCAATACAACTTCTCATGCAGATTTGGGCTTGTACCCTCCGGTGTTTTGTAGTGGGACAAAACTTCAATAATCTGCAGAGGCTCAACCGGAAAAGGAGATAAAAATGACTCAACCAACATTTACTATACGCGACCTATTAGAGGCAGGCGTTCACTTTGGACATAACCCCCGTCGCTGGAATCCTAAAATGGCTCCCTATATTTATGGGGAACGCAATAAAGTTCACATCATTGATTTACGTCAGTCTGTTCCTTTATTAGAGCAGGCTTTAAAGACGATCACTGAAACTGTTAGTCGGGGCGGGCGTATATTGTTTGTAGCCACAAAACGGCAGGCAGCTGCTAAGGTTGCAGAGGCCGCAAAAGCCTGTGGTCAATATTATGTAAACCACCGTTGGTTGGGTGGTACTTTAACCAATTGGCAGACGATTTCAAAGTCGATTAAAAGATTAGACGAATTAGATGCTAAATTGAATGAACCTGCGACAGGATTCACAAAAAAAGAACACCTTGGATTAACAAGGGAGCGTCAAAAGTTAGAATTAGCTCTAGGGGGGATTCGCTCTATGGGGGGGCAACCCAGCTTGCTCGTCGTATTTGACACGAATAAAGAAGACATCGCGGTTGAAGAAGCTTCTAAGCTAAATATTCCTGTTGTGGGAATTATAGATACGAATTCTTGCCCCGATAAAATTACATTTCCTATCCCTGGAAATGATGATGCAAGTCGTGCGATCGATTTATATTGCAAGCTTTTTGTAGAAGCTGTTGTGACGGGATTGCGTGCTGAAATTGTTGAGTCAGGGGCTGACCTTGGCACAACAGAAGAAGTCACAGAATTTGTGGTAGAAGGTTTAGATGATCTCGTTGCTGAGCAAGAAGCTCAACAAGAGGAAGCTGCTGTTACCGAAGATGAAAAGAATATAGAAGAGAAGGCAGAGTAAGAGCAATGGCAGAAATTACAGCAGCTTTAGTAAAAGAATTGCGCGAATTGACAGGGGCGGGCATGATGGACTGCAAAAAAGCATTGGCCGCCACTAATGGTCACCTTCAAGAGGCCGTTGATTGGCTCAGAACAAAAGGATTGGCCGCTGCCTCTAAAAAGGCGGATAGAGTCACTGCAGAAGGATTGGTTGCTTTGCATGTGCATAATGGTGCAGGATCCCTCGTTGAAGTGAACGCTGAAACCGATTTCGTCGCTCGTAATGATAAGTTTCAGCAATATGTACGCCATGTGGCTGAGATTGCTGTTAACCATAAGGGTGGGTTATCAGATTTGGAGGAAGGCTCCTATGGCCATGGCAGTTCTCGTACTGTTGGGGAAGAATTAACAAATCTGATTGCTGTGATTGGGGAAAACTTAAAATTGCGCCGTATTGCACGCTTAGAAGTGTCTCCTGGCGTTGTTTCAGGGTATGTACATGGGGCAGTAGTTCCTAATATGGGAAGTATTGGGGTATTGGTTGCCTTGGAATCTGCAGCAGATCATGCAAAGCTTAATGAATTAGGGCGTCAAATTGCTATGCATGTAGCGGCAACCCGTCCTGCTTCTTTGAACATCGAAACCCTAGCGGCAGATTTGGTAGAGCGTGAAAAGGCCATTTTTGCAGAACAGGCCCGTGCCTCAGGAAAACCCGAAGCTGTTGTTGAAAAAATGATGGAAGGCCGCTTGCGTAAATTCTATGAAGAAATTGTTCTTTTAGAGCAAACCTTTATCATGAATCCTGACCTTACAATTAAAAAGTTGTTAGCTGAAAAAGAAAAAGAATGGGGCACACCTGTAAAATTAGTAAACTTCGTTCGCTTTGGATTAGGCGAAGGGGTTGAGAAAGCTTCAGACCAAGATTTTGCTGCTGAAGTGAATCGTTTGGCACAATAACTTAAAAGGAGAATTCCTTGCTTGATGATATATGTCTGATTCCTTATAATCTTGCTATAATGAAACACTTTGTGAGGGGAGCCTCTACAATCTCGCCCATTGTTTCTAAGGTAAAAAATTAAATGAATTTAGATATAAAGCAAGCTAAGCGTATCCTCATAAAAGTCTCAGGGGAATTTTTGATGGGTGAGAAGCCCTTTGGTATCTGCCAAGAGTCTTTGGCGAGAGTGGTCCATCATCTCAAATCTTTATTAGAGCAAAAACAAGTTGCGTTAGTAGTGGGGGGCGGGAATTTCTTTCGAGGAAATTCAGCGCCGTCTACCATGAACCGCCGGGCAGCTGATCATGTAGGGATGTTATCAACGGTAATGAATGGGATTGTGCTTCAAGATTATTTAAGTCAGCATGGCCTACGGTCTATCATTTATTCTGCTATCGAAATTCCAGGAATTTGTGAAAAGTTTTATCAAGAAAAAGCGCAAGAGCACATGGAAAAGAAAGAGATTCCTATCTTTGTAGCAGGCACAGGAAATCCATTCTTTTCTACTGACACAGCTGCTATATTGCGCGCCATTGAAATGAAGTGTGATCTTATGATTAAAGGCACCCAAGTAGATGGGGTTTATACAGAAGATCCACGTCATAGTACGAAAGCACAACGATTTGATAAAATTTCTTGTGCAGAAATCCTGGAAAAAAGATTAAAAGTGATGGACCTTACAGCTGTGGTATTGGCAGCCGAGCATAAATTACCCATTGTGGTATGTTCTATTCATCAACCCCATAGCTTAATAAATATTTTTGAAAATAATACGACCCCTTTTACATTAATTCATGCATAAATTTTATAGATAAGGAGCATAACATGGACACACTCATTCAAGATATTCACCACCGAATGGATG
>JBMDXI010000173.1:0-7445 GCA_048595075.1 Alphaproteobacteria bacterium | reverse complement strand
TGCACCTGACGCTGTATAAGCCATTGCTTGTAGGAAGACAAAGCTATATAAAAAATTCTTAATATTTAATTTTACCATCTTCTTTTCCCTTTTAAATTTATATAGTTTAATAAATACATAAGAGTTAAATCTTAAAATTTCAACTTTTATAAATATTATTTATTAAATGGTTGGTCACTCATCCTATAGGGCAAAACCTAAAAAATTTAAATCTAAGCAACCATTGCATCTTGAGCCCATAAGTCTTTATAATATATCACAACCATTAAATTTTTTTTCTAAAAGAGAAAAGGATAAAAATTTCAACTTGAAGTTTTTTTATCCCACCTTAAGGTGACAGTCAAAGCTATTATGGAGGTAAAAAAATTGAGAATAATTTTAAGCATAGCAATTATTCATAGCACTCTTTTTTGTTATGGAGGGCCATTGGAAGAATTTCAACCTTCTACGTTTGTGGAACCATTAAAATTTTCTCAATGGGAAGACCATAATATCCCCGTTTATTACAATAAAACTAAAGAACATTCCTACGTCTATGCAGGAGAATCTTTGAAAAATGTAGCTTCTAAAAGATTTTCTCATGAAAGTGCTCAAAAATTTGCAAAAACAGTGGGAGAGATCACTGGGATTTCAGAGGCTATTAGTGGGGGAAGAGTTTTTCCTCTTTTGCCAAATGATCATTTAAAACAGCTGCGTTCAAAATTTGAAGAAAAACAAGAATATAAGATTAAGGACGTCCTTATCTCGCCTGTAAAAAAAGTTGTAGGGGTTTCTATTTTGGGTGGGATGGTAGGATACTATAACCCTTATATTACATGGGATGAGGAGGATTATTTTAATCGATGGAGAAATGCGCTCTATGTAGGGAGTACGTGTGGAATTTTAACGCTTGCTGCAATAACTACTGCTGATCCGAAAGAATTGTTAGGGTCACGTGAAGCTTTAAAATCAAAAAAATGGTGGTGGCCTTGGAGTTATACGGATAGAAGAAGTATAGTTAAAGATCAATCTTTTCCATGGTGTGTTCATGGAGAGCTTCAAATGGAGTATTTGCATAAAGGTGAAATAATAAGCCGTGCATGGGGTTCGGGAACTCTTATTGGAGGACAATATGTTTTAACAGCCGCTCATAATTTTTATAGCAAAGAAGAAAATAGAAAGGGAACTTTTTATGTGATCCCCGACATCGTTAGTTTCTTTCCAGCAAAAAGTGGATCCTATGCCCCCTTTGGAGTTGCTAAGGGCGAAAAAATGATTGTTTCTGAAAAATATATAAATTCTGAGACAATAGATTTTGCAGCGGATATAGGAATATTGAAAGTAGGAAAACTTTTAGGAGAAGATTACCTTACTCCTACCTCTATTAATGCACTCCCTGGCCAAGCTTTAGGACATTTTGCAGTTAAATATGTTGAAGAAAAAATTTTAAAAGAAAACAAATTACGTATTACTGGATATCCGGGAGAGAAAGCGGGGAAGATGCATACAATGGAAGGGGCCCTCCACCGTATCCAAGATGATAGATTATTTTATGATATTGATACTACCGCAGGCCAAAGTGGTAGTTCTATCTACTTAAACTATGGAGGGGGGTATACCTGTGCTGGGGTACATACTCAAGGTTGGGGCTCTGATCCATATCAGATGTATAACAGTGGAGCGCATATTACAGAAAAGCATTTCGAAATAGTACAAGAGTGGGTGAAAATATGATCAGCAACTATTTAAAAAAAATCTTTTTCCTTTCAACTTTATTAATTGCTTCATATCTTTCAGCAGCAATGCAAGATAGAGAGGAAGATGATAATATTTTATTTTCTGTGGATTTATCTGAATTTAGACCTACAGTTTCACCGCATGCAAGAGTTTTATCCTCTGAAGCTCCCGAGCGATCCCCTATTCCTGCAATTGCAACGGGTGCATTTTTTGCGAGTCTTGGTGGTATAATGGGGGGGCCTGTGGGTTTTGTGTTGGGAGGTTTCGCTGGACTGACAGAGGTAGTAGCTAGAAGTGTGCAACATAATGGGCCTCAGTTTGAGCTAGATAATCTTCCAAAAAAAATTGATCCTAAAAAAGGTGGAGTATATAGTGGAATGTCTTTAGCGGAGTTAACTACATTATATACAGAAGAAGAGATTGAGGATTCTCCATCAGAGCCTAGTTCTTATAGGGCTAAAAATAAGAAAAATTCAACAAAAGGCCGTAAACCTTATCAAAAGAAACGTTCTCGGAAAAAAAATCAGGATGTTAAGTCTTGATCTTTCAAGGCTTAAAGCTTCTTTTTCTGTACTTCGAAAAGAGCCACAGCGACTGTTTGCGCGACATTAAGGGTGGTAAAATGGGATGAAGTTGGAAGTTTTAATAGCCCATCACAATGTTCTTTCGTTAGACGACGAAGTCCTTCCCCCTCGGCTCCAAAGATAAGAGCAATTCGTCCTGTTAAAGGGCGACTTCCTAACACCTCTTTCCCTTCTTCAGCAAATCCATAACACCAAAAATCATTCTCTTGCAATTTCTCTAAAGTCCGCGCCATATTCACCACCCGTATAAGGGGAACGTATTCTAGGGCGCCTGAGGCCACCTTAGCAATTGTCCCTTCGAATTGCGGTGAATGATGTTCTGAGACGATCAGTGCATTTGCTCCAAAAGTTGCGCATGAGCGTAAAATAGCCCCTAAATTTTGGGGATCTGTCACCTGATCTAATATCACTACACACGCCTCTTCTGGAAACGTTTCAACCATTTCTTCGAGTGATAATTCTTGCAAGGGAGAGGTTTCTAAAACCACATCTTGATGGACCGCTCCTTTAGGTAAAAAGCTAGCCAAAACTTTATCCTCAACAATTTTATGGGAAACTTTCTTTAAAAAGGGTGAAAACGTTTCTTGAGATTTTTTAGTAAGCCATAGCTTGTGCAATGTGCGATGAGGATTTTTCAACGCGGCAAGAACCGCATGGGTTCCATAAATAAAAAGATTCTTACTCATACAGGTAACGTTTCAATACAAATAATGTTCGTTGTGCCGGGATTTCCGAAGGGAACACCACAGGTGATGACGAAAGGTTGCAAAGGGGCTGCAAAATTTAATTTCCCAGCAACTGCTTTAGCCGTATGAATCATTTCATCCAAATCTTTGACCCGTGGGATAAGATAGGGGTAAACCCCCCACACTAAAGATAAAAAACGGGCTACTTGTTGGCTAGTCGTCATAGCTAAAATAGTACTTAAAGGTCTCTTATGGGAAACGCGAATGGCTGTTCCCCCCGTTGCCGTATACGTTACGATAAGGGGGCTTTCTAAATCATGAGCTATTTTTTTAGCTGAAGCTGTTACCCCATCTGAAATGGAAGCGTGTTCTAAAAGGGGCGAAAAAGTGTCCAGTCCAGTCGCATATAAAGGATCCTCTTCCACCGAGCTAATAATACGATTCAGCATGGCAATTGCTTCAATCGGATAATGCCCTGAGGCTGATTCTGCTGACAACATTACGGCATCAGCCCCTTCATAAACAGCCGTTGCCACATCTGACGCTTCAGCGCGCGTAGGGATTGGTGCATTAATCATTGATTCTAACATTTGGGTAGCTACGATCACGGGCTTACCCTGTGTACGGCAACTTTGGATGATTTTTCTTTGTAAAACAGGAACATGCTCTGGGGGGCACTCTACCCCCAAATCCCCCCGTGCAACCATGATACCATCAGACAGGGCAATAATTTCTTCTAGTGATTTAAGTGCTTGAGGTTTTTCTATTTTTGCCATAATTTTAAAGGGCTTTTTCAGCACTTTACGAAAGGCCCTAATGTCATCGGGCTGTTGTACGAAAGAAAGAGCCACCCAATCGACATCTTGTGTTGTGACAAAGTCTAAGTCCCGATGATCTTTTTCTGTAAATGCAGAAATAGGAAGCAACTTATCGGGCACATTGACGCCTTTTTTGCTGGAAAGAAGGCCTCCAACTTTTACCTGCGTGGTTAGTTGAGAGTCTGTGGCTTCTGTAATTTCTAAGCGAATTTTTCCATCATCTAAAAGTAGCGATGTTCCTGCTTTTAAAGAACCGTACAGACCTGTCGGCCCTGCAAAAAATACCCGTGTGTTATCCCCTTTCGCCGCATGTTGATCCAGGATAAAAGTCTGGCCTACTTGCAATTCGACTGACTCTTTTTCAAAATCCCCTATTCTAAGCTTTGGCCCTTGAAAATCAGCTAGAATTCCCACAAATCGGTTGGATTCTTTTTCAACTTGACGAATCCATTGAATATTCTGGCCGTGTTGTTCATGAGTGCCATGGGAAAAATTAAGACGAAATACATTCACCCCAGCTTCTATCATTTTTCGGATGACAGCAAGAGACGAACTACTGGGCCCCAATGTTGCTACAATTTTAACTTTACGTACAAACGGCATATTCATAATGCTTCTAATGTACGTGAAATTTATAAAAAAAACTATAAGGTTATGTTGTAGCTAAAACAATTTAAAGTGAGTATAAGACCCCCCCTCGTGATTCTCTGGGGCTCCGACCCGAGAGTCCATTAAATAGTCAGCAACATGGCTGTAGCTATAGGGTTATAGACCTCCGTGTCGAGCACGGGGGAGAGGCACTAGTGGGAATTAAATTTATGCCTTTATCACGGGACTTGAATATCAGCGCCTACGTCTTTTTTAACAGAGGGAGGAGTTGCCTTGGTAGATAACGAAGAGCCTGCCCGACTTTCTAATAAATCAGATTGCTTTTCTATCCACTCAATCATCTGCGGTGTAAGACGAATGCCACTTTTTTGACGATCATCTTTAGTTCCTCCATACACATGAATACCGTAGATAATATGATTCTCATCATGGATGGAGGCCCCTGCTGTTCCGGGGTATGTTTCAATATCGTAGAGAATTCTTTCAGGCGTTACTTCGCGCGGAAGGGGGGCTGGAATATACCTATCTATAACCCAAAGATACCCTTTTTCAGGGGACTGTAGAGAATACATATAAAGCCCATTGCGAATAGCATATTCCCCCAAAAAATTTTGACTCTGCTCAACATACTGATATTTACTATCACCAAAATCTATTTCAGCCACCCGAATACTCATAGGATATCCTGTGATGCGCAAAGAGGCTGTTTTTAAGTACTCATCAGATTGCGCCTGATAAGGCAAGTGTCCGGCCATCTCTTTTTTACCTAAAGGTTGATCTAAGTATAACAGGGCAATGTTATAGTTCTGATAGTCTGGATTATCCCGGTGATATCCCTCATGAATGATACAATCGATGACTTTCCCAATCCAAGGGGTTTTATCCCCCTCTCGACCAGGGTAAAATAAAACCTCAGAAGCTGTTTGTTGAGGTACTATCAAATGAATATTACAAGCAGCTGTTAAAACGATATTTTCACTAATTAAAACACCACTTCCCATATATTTTCTGTCTGTAAGATAAGTAGCCGTGAGAGAACCATAAGATGACCAGGGCTCCAAGGAAGGTGTCCTCACAAATTGAGGGTCTTCTAAACTTTCGTTTATAGTAACTTTTACTGGCATTCTCCACTCAGGGGGGGTAGGTTCATTTTTTCTCAAAAGTTTTACGGATATGCTCCCTGTGGGTGTTCGAGTAACACTCCTATTTCCTACGAGATATTGACCATCAGACTGACTTCCGTCTCCATTTTTTGTCGCTCTTGCTACCTGATCCACAACACGTGTTGTATAAAAATCTTTATATTTTTCATTATCTTCAACAGAGTTAAGAGAGGCCGAGTGCCCTTCTAAGATATATTGAAAAATACTTATTCCTATAAGAATTCTTAGATAAAAATTATACTGCTTCATTTTCTTGCTCCTTTGTTGTTTCTTCGTTAATCCATTTTAAAATCTCCCTGTTAATTCGCACAGCAAATGACTCCTGTGTAAGCGGCCCAAAAGAACGATTTATTCCTCTATGTATTGCATACACTTGATTCATCGATGTTGAACAAATGCCCCCTCCGCCTTGTCCTTCCTGGGTATCCATTCTACTATAAAAAATATGATGCTCAGTTACACGGGTTATGTGGCCTTTCACCGTATATTGGTGATGATCTTCATTAATAATTTTATGGCCACCGTGGGGAAGGTAATAAGGATATCCTGTAAGAGAGATTATTAAATTAGAAAGTTCTTCGTCCGATAAAGCCTCTATAGAAACATAATGTTCTCCTGCAGGTTCTTCCAGAAAAATAAGGGCTATATCATATTTTAGGTAGTCTTCTAGTAAAGCGCTGGCCTGAAAAGAGGGAATATATTGAGGATGAATAACTAGTTTTTTTCCCTCTATTTCCAGCTTTTTTTGGGGATGGCCCGGATAAAAATAAATTTTTGAGGGGAGTGATCCTTCTTCGTGGGTATCAATATTCCTATACCGATCATTATATACAACATACGCTGCCGTTAGAATAACATGAGGTGCAATAAGAATCCCTGTTCCATAAAATTCTTTAATAGGTTCATCATGAGGTTCAAAGACAGATTTTATGAATCCATGAGCTGACCAGGGTGATTGATCAGGGTTTTCCACCCTTTCATAAGGGAAATTTAATTCTTGCGGAATACTTCTTGAAGCATCTTGTTCTACTAAAGAATGCTCTTCCTCAGGAATGGAGGGGGGGTTAAGACAAAACGACATAGATGCCCCCCTGCGGTTGCGCGTTAAAACTTCGGCTAGAGCTTCGACCTGAATCATAGGCCTCTTGGGCACTCATAGCAGAGCTACCGAGCAGAAGGATAAAAAGGGGTAAAATATTTTTAAGCATTTTTAATTATTCCATTTATACTTTAATGGCAGTCCATTACAACATTTTCCATACAAGAAGTAGCCAAAATTTGGCTTGAAGGTGAAAAAACACACTTCCTGAGGCCTCCGTTAATCTATTAGAAATAAATCTTTTCTTTTTTGGAAATTATTAATCCTCTAAAAATTTCTTTGCAAGAGAGTATTTCTTTCCAATTTTCTCCTCTAAAGGGAATTGGGGTTATTGTTTTAAGGTTATGTATACAACTTCACAACAAGGTTACCCTCTATCCACCCAGAAGTTGAGGAAGATTCAGCGGGCACAAAATCAATCAATAAATGATGGGAGAGTTCTTTAAGAAATTTTTGCAAATGGTGAGGGGATAAATCGTATAATTTTATATGAAAAGTGGGGGCTTCTTCTTGAGAGGAAAGCGCCCCTACTTCAAGCTGGGTTCCTGTCTTTTGAGCAATCAGTTGGAACAAGTTAATGTATGCTTTATCAGACCGCTTTTTAAAAAAGCCTCTTTCTTGATAAGTTTTATAAAGAGGATAATCTTGCTCTAAAAAATGAACCTTTTTCATGAGTTCAATTTTTTGCTGATAAAGAAAAGTATAAATTTTTTCCTGATAAAAGCGTAAGGCAGCTGATTTTTTGCCCACATGGTCTTTATAAGTAAAAG
>JBMDXI010000172.1:0-2258 GCA_048595075.1 Alphaproteobacteria bacterium | reverse complement strand
CATGCTTCAGCTAAAAAAGAATGCGGCCGATAAGAATAAATAAATAATTTTTTTTTAGTTAAAAACACCTATCTCTTTTGCATCAGAGGAGATAAATAATAAGGGAGTTATACTACTCCAAAAACTTCCGACGAACAAGACAATACCCACGCTCCCTATCCATCGGAGAGGACTCTTCCAAATAATCACCCATAAAGCCCCCAGGGAAAAAGCAACCAGTCCCCACAAGGGCAAATAAGCCACATAAATAGCAGCCCCTGGAAAGCTAGCCGCAATTTCTGCCACTTTTTCCATGTGGTAAATCCCTGTGCTCAGCAGGTCAAACAAAAAGGGAAAGGAAAATCCACAGCAAAATATCAAAACCCCTACGATGCCCAGAGGCATAATCCAAAAGCTAAGCAAAGGGATCACAATCAAGTTAGAAGCAATGGCTTGCAGCGAAAATTTATGAAAATGATAAATGGTAAAAGGTAGGGTTGCAAGTGAGGCAATCATACTGGAAAGAACGATTCCTCCTAAATAAAAAAGCATCTTTTTCAAGAGAGAATCTATCACATGTTTTTGAAGTTTAAGAGCCCCCCACTCATAGGAACCAATCAGCCCAATCACGGCAGCAAAAGACATCTGGAAGCTGGGTGTTAATAATGATTCGGGCCTTAAAAGCAAAACAAGAGAAGCAGCTACTGCTACTAATCGTAAAGAAAGTGGATTACGATCCAGCAAAACAGCCACCATCATCAAAGAAAAAGTAATAAAAGCCCGTTGAGTCGGAATACTTGCCCCTGACAAATTAAGATAAAAAAATGTCACTAGCAAAGCGCCGACAGCTGATACCTTGAAAAGAGAAATTCTTAACAGCATCCCCGGCACCATCCCTAATAAAAGGCGGAAAAATAGAAAAGCCAGTCCCCCTATTAAAGTTAGATGGAGCCCTGAAATGGCGAGCACATGTGCTAGCCCTGAATCAGCAAAATATCCGCGTGTCTCTTTAGAAAGCCCGCCTGTTTCCCCTGTCAACAACGCAGCAGCGATAGCCCCCATTTGCCCTGGCATTTGATGGGCTAAATAAGCTGTGAGGGTGGAACGAAATTTTCTAAAACCCTGCCTGTAAGAAAGCTGAGGAGAATCTACAGATATAATACGGGTCACAAAACCATTGGCGCTAATTCCATCAAAAAACGCCCGTCTTCGAAAGTCATAAGCCCCTGGATAGGGTGCCCCCATTACGGGAGTTATTTTAGCCTGAAGAACAATGTTATCGCCGATCGAGAGTTCTTTCTCTTTATCTGTTTTACAGATAAGACGTGCTTTGAAATGAGGAGGCGCTTCTGCATCATCCATCTTCTGTATTTCTATTAAGAGCCGCCGTCCTTGGGGAGTATGATCTACATTGTCGATACTGCCCTGTACTTCTTTCATCCCCAGGGATTTATATAAAAGAGAATTCTCTATGAGACTGGTTCGCAATTGAGCACTGAAAAAACCCAGCAAAATAAGTCCTACAAAAACAAGACCTCCCCTAACGATGCGATAGGACATAATATAACTTATTCCGATAAGGCATAAACTGAGAAAAAGGAAAACCCATTGCAGCCAAGCAACCGGTTCAGCGGGCAAACTAAAATAAATCCCAATTCCTATAGCCAATGCGACAGGCACCCATAAAAATAAACGGCTTTTTTGGTTATCTAAAAATGATTCAATAAAGGTTAAAAGTTTCATGTTTTCTTTGACAAGTTTTATGTAAGCCCTTACCATAAAATTAGTTTAAAGGGAAGCAAACATGAAAAATACGAACACTTTACAATTATTAAAAGAATCTCTCGCCGGTACTTACGTCCTGTCTCTTAACACACAAAAGTGTCATTGGAATGTTGAGGGGCCTCACTTTCATTCTTTACACCTTCTATTTGAAAGTCAGTATAATATGTTGATAGAAGATGTCGATGTGCTTGCAGAACGTATTCGCGCTTTAGGCCACTATGCACCAGCTACCTTTAAAGAATTTGAAAAGCTGTCTCCCGTAAGTCCTTTAGAAGGTGATCGTCTTTCCTCCCAAGAGATGCTCAAGTTTTTAGTGACTGAGTATGAAAAGTTAATCCAAACTCTTCTTCAACTCGTCAAAATTGCCACTGAAGAAGGCGATGATGGGACCGCTGACATTGCCCTCGGCCAATCAGAAGTGCGTCAAAAAACCCTGTGGATGTTAAGAAGCAGCATCGTTTAGTTTTCTACTATATATGAATTTAGCTATACTT
>JBMDXI010000171.1:0-11179 GCA_048595075.1 Alphaproteobacteria bacterium | reverse complement strand
CATTATCGTCCCCTCTGAAAGAGCTTTACAACCCGAAGGCCTTCATCACTCACGCGGCATCGCTGGATCAGGGTTTCCCCCATTGTCCAATATTCCCCACTGCTGCCTCCCGTAGGAGTCTGGGCCGTGTCTCAGTCCCAGTGTGGCTGACCATCCTCTCAGACCAGCTATAGATCATAGCCTTGGTAGGCCTTTACCCTACCAACTAGCTAATCTAACGCGGGCTCATCTATTGGCGATAAATCTTTCCCCCGAAGGGCTTATGCGGTATTATCCTTCATTTCTAAAGGTTATTCCCCACCAATAGGTAGATTCCCACGTGTTACTCACCCGTGCGCCACTCAGTCATGATAGCAAGCTATCATGCTTCGTTCGACTTGCATGTGTTAGGCGTGCCGCCAGCGTTCGTTCTGAGCCAGGATCAAACTCTCAAGTTTTTATCCTGATTACAAAGAACTTAATGTTCTTAAAATCGCTTACTGACGATTGCATATACTAAATGAATTAACTTGGTTAAATTCTATTCTAGCTAATCCCTTATAAACTGAATACGTCGCTATTCGTCGCTGATGTACGTTAGTACATGTCGCTCCTCATTTCTCGTATCATTTTAAAGTGATTTAGCTATATACACAATGTCTTGAAATTTATGTTCCAAGTCCACTGTCTATTTCTTTTCTTAAATTTATATACTGTTTCAAAGAACGGGCCCGCCAGTTAAACTGACGAGCCGATATTGTATATATGCAATCTAAATGCATTCGTCAAGGGGATATTTTACAAAAAACTAATTATTTTTAAAAAATATGTTTAGACCAGAGGATTTGTCTCGAAAAAGAGAGGGAAATTTATAACCCTCTCTTAATAAAGTCCTCCTAATTTTCTCTAGCCGCCTCTATCTCTAAAACTACCTCAGGAAATTTTTCATAGGGGTTTCCCACGCCTAGGTTTTTAAAAATACTTTCAATTTCAGCTCTCGTAAAACGTGGAGGATTTTCACGAGTTAGTTTAAGAAATTGCCAAAACAATAATAAGTTACCATCTTTTTTTAGATCGTATAATTCATTGGATTTAGCTTGCTCAATAGACCAAATTACTGCAGTGAGTATGTCTGCTGACTTATAATAAAATGTTGTTTTATCCCAGTTTCTCATACCCCCTAAAACTTCTTGAGCAGCTTTGAAAACGTGCATGAATTTCTCACCACAATAAGTTGTATAAATTGGAGAGACTTGTATGAAGTTTGCCAATACATAAGCCCTACAACCAAAGTTATAATCTCTAAACACTTCATTAAAAATGTGTGTAAGTAGGCCTACACAAATCTCCCTCTCAGCAGGCGTCTTCTTAGCCAAAAGGTTTGTTGTTTCCTCCAAATTAATACCAGGTTGCTGTCTTGTATACTCAATTTCCTCAGGAGTAAGAAAGGAACGAATGTACATCATAGAATCCTCTTGCTCAGCCAGTGATAAAATAAGAGGAATATGCGATGAGTTATACTCAAAAGTAAAATCAGTACCTTCGTAGTTGATCTCCCCCTTTCTTACTAACTCCTGCACAATCTTTAACACTAAGGCAGAATCTAACTCTCCTATACGCGCAATACCCTCAGCTAGCGCCATTCCTTCAGAGCGTTTCATATTTTCATCTGTGGAGTTAGAGTTTTTAAATACTAAAAAAGGTACCTGTCCTCTTTCCCCTCTTATTTTAATTCTTTCAGCAGCTAGAATTCTACTCACCCCAGTGGGAAAAAAATCTAGTTCAGGCCGATCACCCATCAACTCGTCTATCTTTCTAATTGTAATTTCTTGAAGAGAGCGCACCGGGTTTTTTGGAATTTGCTCCTGGTTATCTTCAGGTCGCCCTGCCCCTTGGGAAAAAAGAGCCAATCCCATGGTGGCTATTAATACAAATAAATTTATTTTTTTCATTTCTGTTTCCTTTCTATCATAATTAAACTGTGGTAGAACGTATATAAGAATACTTCATAAAAAATTCAAGGAGAAAGGTTTAGAATCTTTCATAGACACTCTCTTTAGGTTTCCCAATTTCTTCCATTTCATAAAATCCCCCTCCCCCCAAACAATTCACATCTTCTTATAGGGCCAATTCCCTACGGTTTCTGGGCATTTTTCATCAACTACCCCAAATTATCCCCATTTTTTTCCACATTTTCCCATTGACTCCCATTTAATCCCATGTTAATCCATAAATTAGGGTACAACATGAAAGTAGGGTTGCCATGTCGTTGTTTTTATCAACGTTTATCAATAAAATTGACCGAAAAGGAAGGGTTTCTGTACCCTCATCTTTTCGGGCAGCCCTAGCTGCGCAAACTTTCCAAGGGGTAGTCCTTTTTAGGTCTTATACCTTGCCTGCTCTGGAAGGATGTGGTCTTGATCGCATGCAAACTCTTAGCAACAGCGTTGACCGTTTAGATTTATTTTCCGAAACTCATGAAGATTTAGCCTCTGCTCTTTTTGCAGACGCCCATCAACTTGCATGGGATCAAGAAGGCCGTATCCTATTACCCGATCCCTTACGTCAATTCATTAACCTTCAAGATGCAGCGGCCTTTGTAGGTCGCGGCGCAACCTTCCAAATCTGGAATCCCGAAGCTTTCACTATTCACCAAGAAAAAGCCCGCGAACGTATTAAACAACGTGGAGCCACCCTTCAATTAAAGGAGCCCACCCCATGACCCCCAGCACTGACATTATTCACCGTCCTGTGATGCTGGAAGAAGTCATAGCTTCCCTTCAACCCCAAGATGGAAAAGTGTACCTAGACGGTACCTTTGGCGCGGGGGGATATACAAAAGCCATTCTATCCCACGCAAATTGCACAGTTTATGCCATTGACCGCGATCCCGAAGCTATTCAACGAGCCCATGTTCTGCAAAAGTCTTTACCGCACCTTCATATTGTGGAAGGAAACTTTGCCGATATGGATCAGCTAATGGCCAGCCAACATCCTTCTAAAGTGGATGGGATTGTGCTGGATCTAGGTGTGTCATCCCCTCAATTAGACCAAGCGGAACGGGGATTTTCCTTCCAAAAAGATGGCCCTTTAGATATGCGAATGGAAAAACACGGGCCCACCGCCGCTGATATAGTGAATTCCTACCCTGAACATAAACTAGCCCATATCCTGTGGACTTATGGCGATGAAAAAAAATCCCGGCAGATTGCCCATCGTATTGTACAAGAACGATCAAAAAAGCCTTTTACGACAACCCTTCAATTATCAGGCCTTGTCCATAGCGTGATCCCAAAACACCCTTCTCAAAAAATAGATCCTGCCACCAAAACATTCCAAGCTTTGCGGATTTATATCAATAAAGAAATTGAGTCCTTAAAGCGGGGTTTAATAGCAGCAGAAAAAATTTTAAACCCAGGCGGACACTTGGTTGTAGTGTCTTTCCACGCGCTGGAAGATAAAGAGGTCAAAGTATTCTTACAAAGCCGTAGCGGCAAGAAAAGCAATCCATCGCGCTACAGCCCTCTTCCTCTTTCGTCTATTGAGCATGCCCCCACTTTTCAACTTATTGAAAAAAAGGCTATTGCCCCTCGCCCGCAAGAGGTAGCACGCAACGCCCGCGCGCGGTCAGCTAAATTGAGATGGGCCCTACGCACACCCGCCACACCCTGGCCTGATGAGGAAGTCGCATGAATATTAATTATACATTTTTAAAAAAAATTTCTCTCTTATCTTTAATGGGAAGCCTTGTATTAGGAAGCTTTCTGTTCTATGTAAAGCATCAGGTTATTAACATTGAAAAAGAAATGAAAAACATCCGCCAAAAAACCCGTGATACTCAAGAGGCTATTCATGTATTGAAAGCAGAATGGGGATTTTTAAATAGCCCTAAACGATTACAAGAATTAAATAAGCAATATGTACATCTTAAACCAGTGAAAACCTATCAAATTGCCTCTTTAGAGTCTCTTAATAGGGATAAAGAAGGACCTATTATGATGGCCCGCTTAGAGAAACGCCGATGATTCGACCCACTGTTTATTTCCCATCTTCATCAGGACGTATTCAAAGTTTATTGCGCGAGCAAGCCCTGAATGCTGACCATAAGCCTTGGGGACGCATTGGATTTGCCCTGGCCATTATTGTGGTTATCTTTTTAACCATTATCAGTCGCTTGGGGTGGCTGATGCTGAAGGATCATTCTTTTCACCCTTTACGTCAATCTTCTTTAACTAACCCCACCAATCGGGCAAACATCATAGACCGCAATGGCGAAATTCTTGCCACTAATCTTATTACCTTTTCTATGTTTGCCAATGGAAAAATAATTTTAGACCCTCAAGATGCTGCCAAAAAACTGGCCCAGCTTTTCCCCGACCTTCAAGAAAAAGGATTGTATGAAAAATTTAAATCTAAAAAATCATTTATTTGGCTTAAGCGTAATTTAACCCCGGCCCAACAGCAGGCAGTGAATGCCCTAGGGCTGGTAGGAATCGAATTCAAAAAAGAACAAAAGCGCATTTATCCCCATGGGCATACAACCTCTCATATTTTAGGGTATACAAATATTGATAATAAGGGACTCGCAGGAATCGAACGTGCTTATAATGAAGGTCTTACGCAACAACCAACCCCCCTGCAATTATCCCTGGATTTAAGAATTCAACATATTTTACATGATGAATTAAAGGCGAGTATAAGTGAGTTCCACGCTAAAAGAGGAAATGGCATTATTATGAATATCCATACAGGGGAAATTTTAGCCATGGCCTCCTTGCCAGATTTTGACCCTCATAATTTGAACCCAAAAAAAGATGATATATTTAATGCTAATACATTAGGAGTATATGAGGTTGGCTCCATCTTTAAAGTCTTTACTTTTGCCATGGCATTAGACGCTAAGAAAATTTCTCTGAGCGAGCGTTTTGATGCATCACGCCCTCTTATGATAGGAAAACATACGATTAAAGATTACAAAGCCCAGAACAGATGGCTTTCTGCCCCTGAGGTATTTATTTATTCTTCTAATATTGGAACAGTTAAAATGGCCTTAAAGATGGGCCCTCAAGCACAACGAAACTTTTTTGATAGGCTGGGCTTTCTTAAGCCTTTAAAAACAGAGCTTAAAGAAAATGCTATCCCCATGGCCCCTCGTCAATGGAAAGAAATCAATGCTGTTACCATTTCTTATGGATACGGGTTAGCGATCAGCCCTCTCCATCTTATCAGTGGACTTGCCAGTATGGTGAATGGAGGACTCTTGGTATCTCCTACCCTCTTTGTAAATGGAAATAAAGATAAAACTCCCTCCCGTATTATTTCCCCTTCCACATCGCAGGCTATTGGCCGCCTAATGCACCTTGTGGTAAAACAAGGCTCAGGGAAGCTAGCGGATGCTGTAGGATATGTTGTAGGGGGAAAAACAGGGTCTGCCAATAAGCAAAGCGCCCCCGGTCAAGGATATGTAGCAAAGAATAAACACCGCGCTTCGTTTGTCTTTGTCTTCCCTATGCATAACCCTCAATATATGGGTCTGCTTACATTAGATGAACCACAAGGCAATGAAACTACAGGATGGAATTCTACAGGGGGATGGGTAGCCGCCCCCACTGCACGAAAAATCATTGAAAAGATTGCCCCACTTCTTAATGTAGCACCTGTTGATGAGACAACTCCTCAGATTCAAATGGCAATGCACTTGCCTTCCTATAATCGAGAGCTTCAACATGCAACTCGTTGACCTGTTAGAGAGACTCAATCGATATCCGGACCTTTATAGAAATCTGGGGGCTTCCTTCTTAAAAAAAGAAATTGCCGGCCTTTCTTTTTCTTCTATTACAGATGACTCTCGGAAAGTAGAAAAAGGTTCTTTATTTGTAGCTATTACAGGCGAAAAACAGGCAGAAAGCCAATTCATCCCTGACGCTATTAAACACGGCGCCACTATTATTGTTGCTAGCCAAGCAGAATGTCAGCATCACAAAAGTCTATATCCTACTATTTGTTTTTTGCCCACTTCCCATCCTCGCCATTTACTTGCTTATTTAGCAGGCGCTTTTTATGAACGCCAACCCGAGAATGTAGTAGCGGTTACCGGAACGAATGGAAAAACATCTGTTGTTACCTTTACACGTCAGTTATGGGAAAACTTAGGAATTAAAGCAGCTAGCCTTGGAACTTTGGGGCTGCAAAGTGCTGCCCTTCAAGAAGAAAAACATCTTACAACACCTGATCCCTTGTATTTACATAAGAATCTTCAGCGCTTGGCCGACGAGAAAATAACGCACCTAGCGATGGAGGCTTCCAGTCATGGAATCGACCAACATCGCTTGGACGCCGTCCGATTAAAAGCGGCAGCCTTTACAAATTTAAGCGCAGACCATTTAGATTACCATCACACCCTTAAGAATTATTTAGAAGCTAAAATGCATCTATTTGATCGCATTTTACCCCCTGATGGGATTGCTGTTTTAAATGCCGATATTCCTGAATTTAAGGAATTAGTGGAAAAGGCGAATCAAAGAAAAATCTGGACCTATGGGCGCGCAGGAAAAGAAATTCGGATAGAGTCTATTGAACCCCTTACCACTGGGCAAAAGCTAACGGTAGAAGTGATGGGGAAGGCTTACACCCTCCATCTTCCCTTGCTAGGAGAGTTTCAAGCCTACAACGCCTTGTGTGCCTTGGGATTGGTTTTGGCCACCGTTTCTAACCCTGCAGTCTCTGTCATTCCTTTGCTAGAAAAATTGCAGGGGGTGCCAGGACGGATTGAATTGATAGGCCACTCCCCTAACGGAGCCCCTATTTATGTAGATTATGCCCATGCGTCCGGCGGAATCGAAACACTCTTAAAATCCCTTCGTCATCATGTAAAAGGGGAACTTTGGATTGTATTTGGGGCAGGCGGAGGACGTGATCCTAGTACGCGCCCTTTAATGGGACAAGTAGCCCATGATTTTGCAGACCATGTTGTTGTGTGTGATGATAATCCACGTTTTGAAAACCCTCATCATATTCGCCAACAAATTTTAAGCACCTGCCCTCAAGGGGTAGAAATTCCAGATAGAAAAGAAGCTATCCGCTATGCGATTAACCATCTTGGCCCCGATGATTTATTGGTGATTACCGGGAAGGGCCCCGAAGATGGGCAAATTGTTCAAGGCATTACCTATCCATTTTTAGATAAAGCTGTTATCCAAGACATTTTAAAAGAAGTGAAAAGATGAATAATATATGGACTGCTGCGAAAATTGTAGAAGCTACCCACGGGAAATTGCAGGGTAAGAACATATGGAGTGGTTCCACCTTTTCTATAGACTCCCGAACTCTTGCAAAAGGAGATATCTTCATTGCCATTAAAGGCGCTGATTTGGATGGCCATAATTTTGTGGCCGCTGCTGCTGAAAAAGGGGCGATAGCAGCCATTGTTCAAGATATCCAGCCAAATTATCCATCTAATTTTCCCTTGGTTATTGTGGACAACACGGATGAAGCGCTCATAAATTTAGGGAAATATGCCCGCTATCACTTTAAAGGAAAAGTGATTGGTATCACCGGAAGTGCTGGAAAAACCTCCACAAAAGATATGCTCGCTTTTTGCTTGGATGATCAGGCTAAAACATTTAAAAGCGAAAAGAGTTTTAATACAAAATGGGGGGTGCCCTTTACGATTGCTAACTGCCCTCCAGACGCAGAATTTTTAGTCCTGGAATTAGGGATGAGTTCGCCCGGGGAAATAGCAAATCTTACCTATGTGGCCCAACCTCATGTCGCCATTGTCACAATGATTGGCCATGCGCACTTAGAATATTTAAAATCAGTCCAAGCTGTTGCAACCGCTAAAGCAGAAATATTCCAGGGAGTAGTCGCTGGGGGGGCTGCTATTATAAATGGCGACTTGGATCAAACAGATTTCCTCACGAATGCAGCAGTCAATCAAGGAATAGAAAATATTTTCTTATTTGGAGAAAAAGAATCCTGTCATACCCGCCTTCTATCTTATCAACCTACCCTTACTGGTTCAGCTGTTAAGGCTTCTATTTTAGGGACTGAAATTTCTTATTCCCTTAAAACCTTTGGAAAACACCACGCTATGAATAGTTTAGCGGTATTAACAAGTATTGCTTTTCTAAAAGCTGACCTCCATCAGGCTGCTCAAACAATTGGGGCTTTTACAGAAACAGATCGTCGCGGTAAATCTTATATTTTAAAAAACAATATTCTATTGGTCGATGAAAGTTATAATGCAAACCCTGATTCCATGAAAGCGGCCCTTCTGGCATTTAGTGAGCGATCTATTAAAGGACAGTCTATTTTGGTCTTGGGCGATATGTTAGAACTAGGGCCTGATTCTGAAAATTATCACCGAAGTTTGCAAAATGTTTTAAAAACCATGAAAGTAGATGTGCTCCTTACTTATGGAAAAGCCATGAAAGCTTTACATGAAGAAATGAAAAAAATAATCCCTGCCTTCCATTTTGATGATTTAGAGACTTTATCAACTTATCTTATAAAAATAGTAAAGCCTAATGATGGTATCTTCATTAAATCTTCAAAGAGTATTAAACTAAATATTATTGCTGAAAAAATGATGGAATATTATGCTGTATAATCTTTTATATCCCCTTAACTCTCAATATACATTTCTGAATATTTTTAAATATATTACTTTCCGGGCAGCAGGAGCAACGCTCACAGCTTTGATCATTGCTTTTTGGATTGGACCTTCCCTTATTCAGAAACTAAAGTCAATCCAAGGAAAAGGCCAACCTATCCGCAAAGAGGGGCCTGCCTCTCATCTGTTGACAAAGCAGGGAACGCCGACCATGGGCGGGGCCCTTATTTTATTCAGCATGCTGATCAGTACACTTCTATGGGCCGACTTAACCAATCCTTATGTATGGATTGTCTTGGGGACAACGCTCGCCCTAGGAATTTTAGGGGGAATAGATGACTATATTAAGGTAACAAAGCAATATCCGCATGGAATGCGTAGCCGTACTAAATTCTTAGCCCAAGTGGCCACTGCTCTCGTAGCTGCTTATTTCATTGAAAAGTGCGCCCCCTCTACTTTAGCGACCCATTTATCTTTTCCCTTTTTGAAAAATATTTTATGGAACATGGGAAGCTTTTTTATAATCTTCAGTGCCATCGTTATTGTAGGCGCTTCCAATGCAGTTAATTTAACTGACGGATTAGACGGTCTAGCTATTGGCCCCATCATCTTTACAGCTTTAGCTTTCGCACTCATTACCTATGTAGTAGGTAATGCAGTTTTTGCCCATTATTTACAACTTCATTTTATACCTGGCAGTGGCGAGCTTGCTGTTGTATGTGGCGCTTTTGTGGGGGCTGCTTTAGGTTTTCTATGGTTTAATGCTCCCCCCGCTATGATTTTTATGGGGGACATGGGATCATTAGCCATTGGTGGCGCTTTAGGAACCATCAGTGTCATTGTAAAGCATGAAATTGTTCTTGCAATTGTAGGGGGCGTTTTTGTTGTAGAGGCTGTTTCAGTGATGCTTCAAGTTACCTATTTTAGAATAACAAAAGGAAAACGGATTTTCTTAATGGCCCCTCTCCATCACCATTTTGAAAAAAAAGGATGGGCGGAACCGACTATCGTTATACGATTTTGGATTATCTCTATTATTTTAGCTCTGGTAGGGGTTGCAACCCTTAAAATAAGATGATTTTCCTACCCCACGTTCGTCATAAATCTTTCTATGTTTTTGGATTAGGGAAATCGGGACTATCCGCAGCCCAAGCTTTGCTGCGCTCAGGAGCTATTGTTCATGCGTGGGATGATGAAACTGAATCTCTCGACGCAGCAAAAGCTTTGCATATTCCTGTCTTGCCTTTTGACCAGATAGACTGGACACAGCAAACAGCCCTGATTTTAAGCCCCGGCATCCCCCACACTTTTCCAGCACCACATCCTGTGGCTGAAAAAGCAAAAGCCCAGCATGTTCCCATTTGGTGCGATGTAGAGCTGTTATTACAATCTCAATCAGAAAGCATTTTTATTGGGATCACTGGATCTAATGGAAAATCGACCACCACCACGCTTGTTGCCCATATCTTAAGAAATGCAGGATATCAGGTTCAGGAAGGGGGAAACTTAGGCATCCCTGCTCTTGACCTTCAGCCCTTAGGAAAAGATGGAATCTATGTCTTAGAGCTGTCTTCTTTTCAACTAGACTTATGTCATACTCCTTCCCTTGATGGGGCGATTTTCTTGAACATCACAAAGAATCATTTGGAACGACATGGTGGGACTCTAGAGGGTTATTTAGCTGCAAAGAAACAGATTTTTAAGCTGTTAAAAACCAAGGGTCAAAAGGTCATCGGTGTAGATTCCCCCCGGATGGAAAAAGTATGCGCTGACGAAAAAGGAATTCCTATTTCAGCTACTCACTCTTTACCAAAGGGAGTATTTGCTGATCAAGGAGAACTTATAGATGCAACATGTACACCTGCTGTAAAAGTAATGTCACTAGATAGTCTGGACAGCTTAAGAGGCACCCATAACTTCCAAAATATTGCTGCCGCCTATGCCATGATTTTTGCTTTGAAATTAGCTGAACCTTCTCAAATTGCTGCCGCCATTCGTACCTTTAAGGGGCTCCCCCATCGTCAAGAGATTGTAGCAGACTTTAAAAACACAGTGTGCGTCAACGATAGCAAAGCCACAACCTTAGAAGCAGCAGTCCAGTCTATTCAACAATTTGATTCCATTTACTGGATTATGGGGGGGGTAGCCAAGGAAGGATTCGAAGACATTTCAGCTCTTCTACCCTATGTTCCTAAAATTAAAAAGGCTTTTTTGATTGGCAAGTCAGCCCCTGATTACGCCAAACTTTTTCATCCTCATTTTGAATGCATTCAGGCAGAGACAATGGAAAAAGCGGTTGAGCTCGCCATGACACAGGCCTTAAAATGTGACCCTACCCCTATTACTGTCTTGCTTGCCCCTGCCTGTGCCTCGTATGACCAGTTTAAAAACTTTGAACATCGAGGAGACGTTTTTAGAGACCTGGTAAAAAACTTTCTTAAAAACTATAGCTAAATCAATTTAAAGTGAGTATAAGACCCCCCCTCGTGATTCTCTCGGGCTCCGACCCGAGAGTCCATAAAATAATCAGCAACATGGCTGTAGCTATAGGATTATAGACCCCCGTGTCGAGCACGGGGGAAACAC
>JBMDXI010000170.1:0-6546 GCA_048595075.1 Alphaproteobacteria bacterium | reverse complement strand
GCGATGTACTAAGATTATAAGGACCGAGCTATAGACCTACAATAGACAGGAGTATGCTTTCTTTGGTGGTAGTTCACCTTAGTTCCTCCTGATTTTTATATTAAACTTCTTTCCAAATCTTTGAGTGGGGAGGGAATTTTTAGGCAAAGCGAAGACAAGAAGCGGCGCGTACTGAAGTACGCAAATGTCGCAGTCAAGCTTTGACGACAAAATTACTCCCAGATAAGGGGTTTTGCATGAAGTTATGGAATTGATCGTAAGATAATTGGAGACATCCGAATGAATCGTGTTGAAAAACAAGAATTTGTTGAATCATTAAGTGTTCAACTGAAAGAGGCTAAGTTAGTTGTCATAACTCAGCAGACAGGACTTACAGTTCAAGAATCTACGACACTGCGTTCAAAGATGAGAGAGGGGGAAGCCTCTTTCCGCGTCGTGAAGAATAATTTGGCGCGTATCGCCGTAAAAGAAGTGGGATTGGAAGAAATGGGGCCATATTTAAAGGGGCCTGCTGCTTTAGCATTTTCAAAAGATCCTATCAATGCGGCAAAAGTCGCTGTTAAGTATGCAAAAGAAAATTCTAAGCTAGTCATTGTGGCTGGCATGTTAGAAGGAAAATTTTTAGATGCAAATTCAGTAAAGGCGTTAGCAACTCTGCCGTCCTTGGATGAATTGCGCGCTAAAATTCTTGGAGTTCTTATGGCGCCTGCAACGAAATTGGCTTGTATTATTAAAGAGCCAGGTTCGCAAGTTGCGCGCGTTATTTCGTCTTATAGTAAACAGTAACCACAGGAGAATAAAAAATGTCACTAAATACTATTGTTGAATCTTTATCAAAGCTTACAGTTTTAGAAGCAGCTGAGCTTGTAAAACTATTGGAAGAAAAATGGGGTGTGTCAGCTGCAGCGCCTGTTGCAGTAGCAGCCGTTGCTGGAGGAGCTGGTGAAGCTGCCGCGCCAGCCGCTGAAAAAACAGAATTTACTGTTGTATTAAAAGCATCAGGAGCGAACAAAATCAACGTTATTAAAGAAGTTCGCACTATCACAAACCTAGGCTTAAAAGAAGCTAAGGATCTAGTAGACGGGGCTCCAAAAAATGTAATAGAGGGAGCATCTAAAGACGATGCAGCTAAGTTCAAGAAAATGTTGGAAGACGCTGGCGCAACTGTTGAATTAGTATAATAATTTTACTTGTGTGCTCAGTTAAATTGCTGTACAACGCATACATATGGAAAAGCGCGCCATAAATTTGGCGTGCTTTTGCATATCTTCATTTTTGAGGGTGGCTCCTCTAATAAACACATGCTCGGTGAGGGATAGGAATGGCTACATTTATTACACGTCGGATACGGAAAAGATTTGGTGAAATTGCTGAGGCAGCGCCCATACCAAATTTAACGGAAATCCAAAAAAACTCTTATGAAAGTTTTTTGCAGTTTGGAATTTCGCCAGAAAAAAGAACAGATATTGGGTTGCAAAGTGTCTTTAAGTCAGTATTTCCCATAAAAGATTTTGCAGATCGTTGTGAACTTCAATATGTAAAATATGATTTTGATGCACCTAAATATGATTTAGATGAATGCCGTCAACGGGGAGCAACTTTTGCTGTTCCTTTGCGGGTGACTCTTCGATTGATTGTGTGGGATGTTGATGAAGAAACCGGTGCGCGTTCTATCCGCGATATTAAAGAACAAGACGTTTATATGGGCGAAATGCCGCTTATGACTGATGATGGAACTTTCATCATCAATGGGACTGAACGTGTGATTGTATCTCAAATGCATCGTTCTCCCGGTGTCTTTTTTGACCATGATAGCGGAAAAGTGCATGGATCGGGCAAACTTTTGTTCGCCGCCCGTATTATCCCTTATCGCGGCTCGTGGATGGATATAGAGTTTGACTCTAAAGATTTGATTTATGTACGTATTGATCGACGTCGTAAAATACTAGCGACAACTCTGTTGATGGCTTTAGACAGCAAAGTGACTGAACAAGCTAGAAAAGAAGCTACAGCCCAAGGGGAATCCCTTGAATTAAATGAAATTCATGGTATGTCTCCAGAAGAAATTTTGTCTAGCTTCTATGAAATCATTACTTACAGCCATACTAAAAAAGGATGGCAAATTCCTTTAAATCCACGTTTCTTAAAGGGCATAAAAATCACCGCAGACTTAGTGGATGCTAAAAGCGAAGAAGTTTTGTTGCCAGCGGGAACCAAAATAACACCCCGCCAAATGAAGCTTTTAGAAGAAAAAGGAAATAGGGACATTATTATAGATGGTGCTTCTCTCATAGGGCGGTACGTAGCTTGTAATATTATTGATCCTGAAACGGGTGAAATTTTGATGGAGGCGGGTGATGAAGTGACTGCGCCTCTTTATGAGAAGATTAACAAGCTTTCTATTAAAGTTATTCCCACGCTTCTGATTGATAACATTAATGTAGGGCCTTATATTCGTAACACCCTTATGGCGGATAAAAATAAAAATCGTCCAGAAGCTTTAGTGGATATTTACCGTGTGCTACGTCCGGGTGAACCTCCTACCTTAGAGGGGGCAAATGCACTATTTAATGGCTTATTTTTTGATTCAGAAAAATATGACCTATCAGCTGTAGGACGTGTAAAAATGAACACACGCCTTGGTTTTGAAGTTGATGAGGAACCTCGGATTCTTACAAAAGAAGACATTATGCAAATCATCCGCATCTTGGTTGATCTGAAAGATGGTCGCGGGGAAGTAGATGATATTGACCATCTTGGTAACCGACGGGTGCGCTCAGTGGGTGAACTTTTAGAGAATCAATATCGTTTAGGATTATTGCGCATGGAACGTGCTATACGTGAGCGTATGGGGGCTGTTGAAGTTGATTCAATTATGCCGCATGATCTCATTAATTCTAAGCCAGCTTCTGTAATTGTGCGGGATTTCTTTATGTCTTCTCAGCTTTCTCAATTTATGGATCAAACCAATCCTTTGTCGGCGGTTACGCATAAACGACGCGTGTCAGCCTTGGGGCCAGGCGGGCTTAACAGAGACCGTGCCTCATTTGAAGCCCGTGACGTACACCCGACCCATTATGGACGTATTTGTCCCATTGAAACGCCAGAAGGAACTAACATTGGGTTGATTAACTCGTTAGCAACTTACGCGCGGATTAATAAATATGGGCTTATCGAAACCCCTTACCGTGAAGTGATTGATGGAAAGGTTACGGATAAAATTTCTTATCTATCGGCTATTACCGAAGCGCGCTACACCATTGCTCAGGCTGACACAAGGCTGGATAAAAACGGATGCTTTGTGGATGAGTTTGTAAGCTGCCGTTCTAAAGGTGAATTTATTACAGCTCCTTCAAGCCGGGTGGACTTTATTGATGTCTCTCCCAAACAGCTGGTATCAGTGGCTGCTTCTTTAATTCCTTTCTTAGAAAATGATGACGCGAACCGTGCATTGATGGGATCAAACATGCAACGCCAAGCTGTTCCATTGGTAAAGACTGAGGCTCCTCTGGTAGGAACTGGAATGGAATCAAACGTGGCGCGGGATTCAGGTGTTGTTGTCATTGCTAAAAGAACAGGTATTGTAGATCAGGTGGATGCGCAACGTATCGTTGTAAAAGTGACAGATCCTGCTGCTATTAAAGAAAGCAGTGTGGATATTTATACTTTACAGAAATTCCAACGCTCTAACCAAAATACCTCTATCAACCAACGCCCCCTCGTTCGTGTGGGGGATGTGGTAAGTGCGGGTGACGTGATCGCTGATGGGCCTTCTACTGATAAAGGTGAGCTGGCCTTGGGGCGCAACGTTCTTATTGCCTTCATGTCTTGGAATGGATTTACCTTTGAAGACTCTATCATGATTTCAGAGCGTATCGTGCATGATGACGTCTTTACATCTATTCACATTGAAGAATTTGAAGTAATGGCGCGCGATACAAAATTAGGCGCTGAAGAAATCACACGGGATATTCCTAATGTGGGTGAAGAATCTTTGCGCAAACTGGATGAAACAGGAATTGTGCATATCGGGGCCGAAGTTAGTCCCGGCGATATTCTAGTAGGAAAAGTAACGCCAAAAGGTGAAACGCTTTCTACTCCTGAAGAAAAGCTATTAAGGGCTATCTTTGGTGAAAAAGCATCTGATGTGCGGGATAGTTCTTTAAGATTACCTCCCGGGGTACAAGGAACTGTGGTAGATGTGCGAGTGTTTTCACGTCGGGGCATTGAAAAAGATGAACGTTCCCTTGCTATTGAAAATGCTGAAATTAATCGTTTAGCAAAAGATAGAGATTCTGAGCGCTCGATTTTAGAACGCAGTTTTTATGCGCGTCTAAAAGAGCTATTGATGGATCAGAAGATTGTAAAGGGGCCTAAAGGGGCAAAAATTGGTGGTAAAATTACCTCTGAATATTTGGAAGAATTTACCAAAAATCAATGGCGCCAATTTGTGATAGCTGATGAAGAATTGACAGAAACGATTGAATCTATTGATCGTCAGTTTGATGCAGCTTTGAAGTCTGTAAATGATCGCTTCGAAAACAAAGCAGAAAAAATACGACGTGGGGATGAAATGCTTCCTGGCGTTTTGAAAATGATAAAGGTTTTCGTAGCGGTGAAGAGAAAACTACAACCCGGCGATAAAATGGCAGGACGTCATGGAAATAAGGGTGTTATCTCGTGCATTACTCCTGTAGAGGATATGCCTTATTTAGAAGATGGAACTCCTATTGATATCGTGTTGAACCCCTTAGGTATTCCTTCTCGTATGAACGTAGGGCAAATCTTAGAGACCCATTTAGGATGGGCCGCTGCGGGATTAGGGCGTCAAATTAATCAAGCTATTGAAAATATTCGCGAAGGCACTTCTAAAAAGGAAGATTTGCGGAAAGTGGTCAATTCGATTTATCACGATGATGAATCAAAAGCTTTGATAAACGACTTATCAGATGACCAACTCGTGAGTATCTTTAAAGAATCGGGTGTCGGTGTTCCGATGGCAACGCCTGTGTTTGATGGGGCCAGTGTTGAAGATGTTAATAGAGAGCTAGAAAAAGCTGGTTTAGACACTTCGGGGCAAGTTTACTTGTATGACGGTCAAACAGGTGAGCAATTCGATCGTAAGATTACGGTGGGCTATATGTATATGCTCAAACTAGATCACCTTGTGGATGACAAAATCCACGCGCGTTCTATCGGGCCTTACAGTTTGGTTACGCAGCAACCATTGGGCGGAAAAGCTCAGTTTGGTGGTCAACGATTTGGAGAAATGGAAGTATGGGCGCTTCAAGCTTATGGGGCTTCTTATAGCTTGCAAGAAATGTTAACTGTAAAATCAGATGACGTTGCAGGTCGTACTAAGGCTTATGAGGCTATTATCCGTGGTGATAATACTTTTGAGGCGGGGACTCCGGAATCATTTAATGTTCTTATTAAGGAAATGAAATCTTTAGGATTGAATGTAGAACTTCTTGAAGAAGAAGTTGCAAATTAATATATGCTTGAGAAAGTGAGAAAAATAAATGTCGCGGGAAATACAAAAACTTTTTAATCCGATCACAAACCCTAATAGTTTTGGTGAAATTAAAATTAACATTGCGAGTCCTGAACGTATTCGTTCGTGGTCTTTTGGGGAAGTTAAGAAGCCAGAAACTATCAATTACCGTACTTTTAAGCCTGAAAAAGATGGGCTTTTCTGTGCAAAGATTTTTGGTCCTATCAAAGACTATGAATGCTTATGCGGCAAATACAAGCGCATGAAATATCGAGGGGTCGTGTGTGAAAAGTGTGGAGTGGAAGTTACTTTATCGAAGGTACGCCGTGATCGCATGGGCCATATTGAATTGGCTGCTCCTGTTGCCCACATTTGGTTTTTGAAGTCTTTACCTAGTCGTATTGGCGTCTTGCTTGATATGTCTTTGAAAGAACTAGAAAAAGTTTTGTATTTTGAAAGCTATATTGTTTTAGATCCTCTGTTAACACCATTAAAGAAGTATTCTCTTCTCTCAGAAGAAGAGTTTTTAGATGCTCAAGATAAGTATGGTGAGGATGCTTTCAAAGCTGAAATTGGGGCGGAAGCCCTCTATAACCTTTTGCATACGTTGGATATTGCAAAAGAAAAGGACTCTCTGCGTCAAGAGCTGAAAGAATGTGTTTCAGAAGCTTCTCGAAAGAAAATTGTTAAGCGTTTAAAGTTGGTTGAGGCTTTCCTGCAATCAGAATCAAAACCTGAATGGATGATTTTGAAAGTATTGCCGGTTATTCCTCCCGAATTAAGACCGCTTGTTCCATTGGATGGGGGGCGCTTCGCCACTTCTGATCTTAACGATTTATATCGTCGTGTTATTAACAGAAATAACCGCCTCAAAAGGCTTATTGAGTTAAAAGCTCCTAGCATTATCATTCGTAACGAAAAAAGAATGCTCCAAGAGTCAGTTGATGCTTTATTTGACAATGGTCGTCGTGGGCGGGTTATTGTTGGGGCCAATAAACGTCCCCTTAAATCTCTTTCTGAAATGTTGAAAGGGAAGCAAGGGCGTTTCCGTC
>JBMDXI010000169.1:0-3662 GCA_048595075.1 Alphaproteobacteria bacterium | reverse complement strand
AGCCCTATTAGCTCGTGACATTTTTACCGCTTTAATAGCATCTGCAATGGCTTTTTTCATAGAACCTAAAAAGCACAGCGCAATCCATAGTCCTGAAATAACCATGGCGCCCACACCGATGATGCGCACCTTTGAAGACCATGTTCCAATTGCTATTGCTTCCGCAGCAAGAGAAGTATCCGCAACAGATAAGCTATAATAAGGAACACATATTAGCCAACCAATAAGGCCTCCTATAAGAGCACTTGCGCCTACTTCCAACCCCACGATATAACCAGCCCCAATCATGATAGCCGAAAAACCCACACTTCCACCAAAAGCCATCCCTCCTAGACGCCTCCAGAAACTTAAGTTTTCTGTACATATGGAAACACCTGATTGCCCAAACTTTAAGAGCGCAGCAAAAGTAGCCCCTAAAAATAACCCTTTGGATCCAGTTTTGTCTATATTATGCCCTTCCCCTACTTTTAAGACTTCAGCAGCTGCTACACCCTCAGGAAATTTAAGACCAGCTTCAACCACTAATGCCCGTCGCAAAATGATAGAGAGAAGAACTCCTAACACCCCGCCTGTTGCCAACAAAATAGCAATTTCTTCAAAGGGAAAAACCTTCCATTGTCCTATAAGAATAAGGCCTGGCAACGTAAATACTGAGGCAGCTGCTAAGGATTCACCCGTTGAAACCGTCACCTGCACAATGTTATTTTCTAAAATATTTGACTTTTTAAAAAGTCGCAAAACAGTCATGGAAATAACAGCCGCTGGAATAGTTGCCGCCACAGTCATTCCTATTTTTAATCCTAAATAGGCATTCGCGGCCGCCATCAGAGCCGTTAAAAAAAGACTGAGTATAAAAGCTTTTACAGTAATTTCTGGCAACGATTGATGCGCTGGTATATACGAACGCACTGTTACTCCTTCAGATTCTGCAATGGATTGGTCTACACGACTCGATTTCTTAGACATAAATATCTCCTTAAATTATTATATGGTTAAAATTGTAGAGATCTGTCTTTTTTCTACAAATTTTACATACCAACTGGCCATTATACTAATGAGCCTTATAGCTGTCTACAGAAAAAATTAGCCCTATTAGGCGCCTGAATTACTCTGAGATAATTGATTTTCATTCCTCACGAAGGTTGCTAAATTAAGCACTACCTCATTGCCTGAACGATAAAAAACTTTATGATTGGCAGGATTAAATTCCTCCAGCGGTAGATTATAAGCGGCTGATCCATCTCCATCACAGTAGGCTAACTCCAGCTGACTGAGGAACTCTTTTGCAGCATTTTTCACTTTCTCATTGGGTAATGTTTTTGCTGCTATAAAAGCCATCAAAGCGAGACTAGAAACATCGTAGTCTTTTCCAGCCCTCTTCCCCTCACGATCATTGAGCATCTTCTCCCATAAGATTGAGGATACTCCCAAGCTATTCAATCGATTTTTCATATCTTGTAAGCTGGAAGGCTGCTGAGCATCCAAAAGAGATTGGAGACCTAAAAACGGCTTCATAAGACTTTTAAGAATATCTTTTTCACTCCGACGATTTTCGCGGTTCTTCTTGGAATGGATAAACTTGAGACCATGGGCCACTGCTGATCCAATATCCGCCGTTCCATGGAATTCATATTTAACAAATGTCTTTGGCAGATCGGTCATCGTTTTAACTCGCCCCACTAAAAGGTGTTTTTTCATATAGGGAAGTACTGGCAGCGAATAAGCATTTCGTTCAAACCGCGCATCAATACCAAACTGATACGTTGTTAATCCTTTTTTATAATGGCTGGAGGCACTCTTATTAGGGTGCCTATTATAAGCAAAAGCATTACTGAAAGGATTAATAGACGCTGAAGTACCCGGTGATAATCTTTTTAAATCATCCAGCTTTGACGCAAATTGAACATATTTATAGAAAATTTTAAAGAGATTTTCTTTTGGATCAATAATACTAAACGAACCACTATCAAATCCCTGCCCCCTTTGACTAGCATAATCAGCCAACGCCCAGGCAATAGCTATCAAATTTTCTAGCTGTGCTTGGCGCCGACGGTCATATTCCGCTATTTTCTCTTTAGCAGTTTTGGAACTAATCTTTTGAAGGCTTTCGGTAAGGGTTTTAAAAGAAATTTTACGACGCATCCCTTTTCCGACTGCAAATGCCCGTCCTCCATCCTTAAAAATTTCGACTTCCTGGGGCAATGTTTCTCCTATCTCTATTAAGTGAAGAAGACGATAGCCTTTCTCAATAAGCATTTTCCTAATAGTGATATCCATTTTCGGATTGTGACGAAGATCATGGATAAACCTCCTCCCTAGTGAAGGATTAATCCCTTCTGCATGGGTATAAAAAAAGGGCCACAAGCTGCTAATAGTAAAGATAATAATTCTGAATATCTTAAAAGTGAGGTAAGATTTTTGTTTCATGTGAGTTCCCTGTTTTTTTAATTTTGCCATGGAACTCTCTTCAGGTCAATTTGGGGAGTTTTTACTTATGATAAACGCATTAAAATTTGGAATGACAAAGGAAGGCACAGGCAAATCACAAAATAGATTAAACTCTATATTTTTACTTACTTTATATTGATTTAGCTATAAAACCCAAGGGTTCTTTATCAATTTTATTTAGAGTTTTTGTGAGCTCTCTCTAATTCCAGCGCATAAATCTTTTGTTCAATTTTATAGATTTTTTCTAACAAAGAAGACCATAATTTACGTGTTTCAGCTAGATCAGCATCATTCTTCTTCCGTACTTCGGCAAATTCCTTCCGCGTTTCCACCAGATCAGCCTCATTCTTCCTGCGGATTTCAGCAAGTTCGGCATCATGTTTTTTGATGTCTTCTTTCGTGAGGCGGTAAAAAGTATAGGTGGCTGCTAATATAGAGCTTATAATTGTTATTGTTTGTGTCCAATCCATACTGGTCGATTCCTTTTTTGTTCTTATAGGTATTCTATATCTTATTTACCTTTAAAAGTCTAGAACCCACCTTAGAAAAGCTATGGAAAAAAGTTTTACGGATCTTGTCATAAATAAGGATCCGAGGTGGCTAAATATTTTTGCACATAATCAGCCACCCCATCTTCTAAAGATGTAAAGCGCTTACTATAGCCCACGCCCCGTAATTTGTTCATTTCAGCTTGGGTAAAGTTTTGATATTGGGCCCGCAACGCCTCAGGCATTTCAACATATTCTATTTTTTTAGGTATACGCAAAGCATCAAAAACTGCTTCGGCTAAATGGTTAAAGCTGCGAGCTTCTCCCGTTCCCACATTATAAAGCCCACTCACTTCTTTATTATCGTAAAACCACATTGCAACATCTATACAATCTTTCACATAAATGAAATCACGCAATTGATCACCATCGCGATACTTAGCTGTATATGATTTAAAAAGCTTCACGGGTTGGCCTGCTTGAGCACTTTCAAACGCTTGAACAGCCATACTTCGCTGCCCCCCTTTATGATATTCGTTAGGACCATAAACATTGAAAAACTTTAATCCCACGCATTGGGTTGGTTTTTCAAGAGTCCCCTGATTAACGCGACTCACCCACCGATCAAATACGTGCTTGCTCCATCCATAGGCATTTAAGGGTTTCAAACGGGCCAAAAATTCTGGGCTTTCATCATCTAAAAACCCCTGATTACCCGCTCCGTAC
>JBMDXI010000168.1:0-9410 GCA_048595075.1 Alphaproteobacteria bacterium | reverse complement strand
CGGCGGGCCCACCCACTCGAAACCAGACTTGGGACTTTAAATCTGCCTCAGGAATATATTTCCCCTGAACAGCAGGAAGATACTGAAGGAGGGAAGACATGAATTATCCTATAGCTAAATTGATATAAAAATACCTCTCAGCGATTCCTGCGGACTTGATCCGCGGGTCTATAACAAAATTCGCCCTCATACGACTGTTGCTATGGCCCCCCGTGTCAGGTACGGGGGAGTCACAAAAGGATAATTGAACTCTATATTGTATACTCATTTATATCAATTTAGTTATATATGGTTAAGCTGGTTTTCCAACGCAGACGCCCATTGAGTAATGTCACCTGCCCCCATGAAAATCACATAATCACCTGCACCCACTAATTGATGAATCTTAGGGGCCACTTCAGCCGGTGATTGAATAGTCTCGACAGAAGTTTTACCGCTTAAAGAAATAGCCTTGGCCAAGGCAATATGGTCGGCGCCTGAAATAGGTGATTCCCCTGCTGCATAAACGGGGGCTAAAATTAAATGGTCTACCCCTTGCAGAGACTCTGTAAATTCTTTAAACAAATTATGCAAGCGGCTATAGCGATGGGGTTGCACCACAGCAATGATTTTTTTATGCGGAATGCCATGAACAGCCCCTAAAACTGCCTTGATCTCAGAGGGATGATGGGCATAATCGTCAATAATAGTAGCCCCTTTCCACTCCCCTACTTTCGTGAAACGACGTTTTACCCCTTGGAAATCTTTTAAAGCTTTCAAAATAATTGCAGGCTCTATATGAAATTCTAAGGCAATAACAATGGTCGCCAAGGTGTTAAGCACATTATGTTGTCCATGGAGGTTGAGGTGAACATCTTTCAGAGAATGCTCTTTATAAGTAACATCAAAGATCATCCCCTCAGCTGTTGATCGAATGTTATGAGCTTGACAATCAGCAGCTTCTTTAATTCCATAGGTAATAAATCGGCGATTAGTAAGATGGGGCATAAGACCACGCACCACTGGCTGCTCCGCACATAGTACCGAAAACCCATAAAAGGGGACTTGCTTCGCAAATGTCAAAAAGCTTTCTTTTAAGGCATCAAAGGTTTTGTAATAATCTAAGTGCTCGGGGTCAATATTTGTAATAACCGAGATAGTAGAGGGGATCTTAATAAAAGTCCCGTCTGATTCATCAGCTTCTACCACCATCCATTCCCCTTTGCCAATAATTGCATTAGTTTGTAGAGAGTTAATAATTCCCCCTGTAATAATAGTCGGATTAAGATTCCCTGCTTTTAAAAGTGACCCTATTAAAGAGGTTGTCGTTGTTTTACCATGCGAACCTGAAATGCAAATAGACGACTTAAAGCGCATAATTTCAGCCATCATTTCAGAACGATGCAAGACTGGAATGCCATCAAGACGGGCTTGCACAATTTCAGGGTTATCGAAATGGACGGCTGTTGAATGAACTACAACCGCAACCCCTTTTACGTTTTCGGCTTTATGCCCAATAAAAACAGGAATGCCTTCTTTTCGCAAGCGTTCGGTATTGCTGCTTTCTTTTTGATCACTCCCCTGCACTTCATATCCCATACTATGCAGGATTTCAGCAATTCCACTAATACCAATACCACCAATACCAATAAGATGTATCTTCCCAACGGACAAGGGTGCAATTTTCATAGATTTTTTACCTTATAATAATTCTAATAGCGTCGCTAATGTTGTATCTGCATCTAGCTTAGCCAAATGATGAATCTTTTTTGCTGCTTTTTCAAGCATTTTAGGATGGGATAATAAATTTTCTATTAAAGCACCTAATTCAGAGGGAAGAGCTGCTGATTCTTTGACCATCCACCCTGCTTCATGCTCTATAATATTACGGGCATTATAAGTTTGATGATCATCCATTGCGTAAGGAAAAGGAATAAAAATAACAGGGCGCCCCACAGCCTCTAATTCCATCACAGTAGAGGCCCCTGCCCGCGCAATCACTAAATCAGCCTTCCTATATTCTTCATGAATATGGTGAAAAAAAGGCTGAAGGGTGGCTTTGATTCCCATTTTTTCATAAGCCATCTTTGTATTGTCAAGGTCGTAAGCCGGCACTTGTTGTATAACCTCCAGTCGCTTCTTAAAAGAAGGGGAGAGTAACTCCAAGGCTTGGGGGATCAAAGTCGAAAAACTTTTAGCCCCTTGACTTCCCCCTATAATCAGCAATCTGATGGGGCTGCCAGACTCAAAGGGTTTATAAAGCTTCTGAGTAATAGCTTTTATAGATGCGCGCAAAGGATTACCCGTCCACACAAGTTTCGATTCATAGCGAGAAGGAAGCCCATATAAGGGCAAAAAACAGGTGGATATCTTCGCCGCAAAGGGCGCAAACCATTTTGTAACGCGCCCTACGAAAGAGTTTTGTTCATGAAGAATAAAAGGTTTGCGCAATAGAAAAGCCGCTAAAATGACTGGAAAAGTTGTATAGCCTCCAAACCCCATGATAGCTGCCGGCTTTGTTTTGTTGATAATATATAAGCTCCTAAAAAAAGCCCAAACCAAATCTATTCCTAAACGCAGCTTTTTCAAAAGACCCTTCCCATGGGCTAAATGCAAGATGAAAACTTTATTTTGTGAAGAGGCAGCAACATATTTCACCGCTCGCTGATCAATGACTTCAATGACATGATGGCCCCGTTTTATCAATGCTTCACTTAAAGCTTGAGCAGGGAAAATATGGCCCCCTGTCCCCCCTGTTGTAATAAGAAAACACTTTTTTTTAGATGGCTTTGTCATCGAGTCTTTTCTTAGTAAAACTGAGAATTAAACCGGCCCCTAGCCCAATCGAAAGCAAAGAAGAACCCCCATAGCTTAAAAAAGGGAGGGTCATCCCTTTTGTGTGAATATGTTGTAAGTTGTAAGCAATATTCAAAATGTTTTGCATGGCTATCTGACATAAAAGCCCTTTGATAGCTAAAGAGAGAAACTTATTATGCTCTTTGTGGGCAAAGTAAAGCCCCCGCACTACTAAAAACAGAAATAGGCTAACAATAAAAAGACACATGATAAAGCCAAATTCTTCCCCTGCTACAGAAAAGACAAAGTCAGCATGGGCATCCGGGATGTTCTTTTTTATTATACCTTCTCCTGGCCCTCGTCCCCAAAAACCGCCTTGCTTAAAGGCCTGTAAAGAGCGCATAATTTGAAACTGATCCCCTGCTTCAGGGTTTAAAAACCGATCAACACGACTTGCCACGTGCGGAAATAAAAAATAAGCCCCTACAGACCCTAAAAGACCAACGCCTCCTAGTAAAACCACCCACCTAAGAGGCAGCCCCGCCAGAAAAAATTGAAAAAACCACACACCTGTAATCGTAAAGGCCATTCCGAAGTCTGGCTGAATAATAATCAGTAAAATCAAAGCTGCATACAGTAAAATGGAAAGCATTTTTCCTGTCAGAGGTCCCTCCCGATGCTTACTTAAAAGCCACGCCGTGGCTACTGCAAAAGTGGGCTTTGCAAATTCCGAGGCTTGCAACGAAAAGCCAAACAGGTTAATCCAACGACGGGCCCCTTTGATCTCCATACCGATAAGAGGCGTCAGCATCAAGAATATTAGGCAAACCCCTAAAATAGTCCAACATAAAACACGCAGAAGTTTAGGAGGATTCAGCGATACGCTTATCATCAATAAAAAAGAAAGTACGGCAAAAATAAAATGCCGCTTCACAAAGTAAAAAGTTGGCAGATCAATAGTATGCGCCACCGATGGGCTTGCAGAAAAACTAAGAAAAATGCCGAGTACCAGCAAGGACGAGATGCACAAAAAAGTCCATCGATCAATAGTCCACCACCATCGACCCAATAAACTACGGTCTGTCCGTGAAAAAGGATGCTCTAACATATTTTTAACATAAAGGAAGACGCAGAATTTTTAAAGATGATTTTATATCCCTTAAAGTTCTTGCTCTATAAATTAATAAATGTTAGATTTATCAAAGTGTTAGTATAGTTAGAAGGAGAATTAAAATGCATTCATTTATTTTTATCATCTTACTAAGCATTAACTTACCAAACATCGCAGCTGCGAGCAGTGCTGCTCTGGACACCCTTCAAGAAAGCGCTCACTTAAGCCTTGGAAAGCCTTTAAACAGAGGGGGCACAACTGTACACCCTATCAATGAATTTCCTGCGAAAGAAAGTAATCGGAATCATTGGGATGACAGGCAAGAACCCATTCAATATTTAGTTATGCATTATACGGCATGCGATCTCCCTAAAACCCTGAATATATTTACAAAAGATATTCCTGATGGAAGAGTCAGTGCTCACTATGTCATTTCACAGCCAGAACCTGATAAAGGTATTCCAGGCGGCACTGTATTTCAGGTAGTACCGGAAGAAAAAAGAGCATGGCATGCAGGCGTAAGTAACTGGGGACAAAAAAAGAACTTGAATCATGCCTCCATTGGAATTGAAAATGTTAATACTGGTTTTACAGGGAATTTTCCCAACGTAACTTGGTATCCTTTTGATCCATCCCAAGTCGACTCTTTGGGGTTACTGAGTAAAGATATTGTTACACGCTACAACATACCGCCTTATAATGTTGTCGGACATGCCGATATTTCTCCTAGCCGCAAACAAGACCCAGGGCCACTTTTCCCTTGGGGAACGTTGCATGAAAAATATGGTGTCGGCGCATGGCTACTTCCTGAGGAGAGAAGCCCAGAAATCATTCAAGAAAAATATGCTCCCTCAGAACCTTTTCCTCAAGACGTTAGCGAAGCTTTCTTTAATAAATATGCGCAGCTTTATGGATACGAAGTTTCGCCCTCTACTCTCTCTGCATTTCGGGCCCATTTTTCTCGGAACCAAAGCCCCAATTGTTATGAAGACTCTAAAGTTGATCAAAATGATATGCTTTGGGCGTGGGGATTACATGCCAAATATGACAATAAAAATAGACTATCCCAATAGAAGTTTCTTAAAGGTCTGCTTCCTCTCTTACACTTTGCAACAAAGTAGAAAGATGAGCAAGTAGACCTTCTATCATTTGAATTCTACCCTCAGCGTGCTCTATAAAAAAAATAAGTCGCGGACATTGTGTGGAAGGAAGTTTCCTTGATGAAGAAGGCAGGACAGAGTCTGAAGGGGGCAAAAAAATGTCTTTGTCTTCAATCATATATAATAGAGCCTATTTCCTGCAACTTAACCGTACATTGGTAAATAATTAAATGTAATTCATAGTTTAAATTTACATTATTTTCAATAATTACTTTATTTATATTAAGTAAAATTTATATAATTATTAATATTTAAAATATTTTATTAATTATTTACTGCATAAAATACCGATTTTTGCCTAAACATCATTAACCCATAGAGTTAGGGCGACAGTGGCAGGAGGGGGAAAAATTTCCGCCCATAGGTTTTTATTTTTTAAGCAGGATTAAAGTTGACTCTTCTTATAAAAACGGGTATAGCCTTAAAAATTAATTGTGTTAGCCTTTATTTCATTAAGACAAGAGAGAGAGGCTAAATTGTATTAACTTCTTGCCGGTTAACCCGGCTGTATAGCCATAAGGAGTTCACGAATGTCTTTTTATGAAAATGTCTTCATTGCCCGTCAAGACCTTTCAGTCCAACAAGTCGAAGGATTGATTGAATCTTATACCAACCTTTTAAAATCCCATGATTCAAAAGTCGAATCCCATGAATATTGGGGACTACGGACGCTTGCTTATCCCATTAAGAAAAATACCCGCGGTCACTATGTTATGTTAAGACTTAAGGCCTCTATCCCTGCGATGAATGAACTCAAGCGCCAAATGGGATTAAATGAAAATATTCTTCGTTCTTTAACGCTTAAAGTTGAAGCTTTAGAAACAGAACCCTCCGTAATGATGCGCGCCCCTAAAGATCGTGATCGTACAGAAATGATGCACGCGTAGAAAGGATTTTTTATGATGAGAGAAAAAACAGAAAGAAAGCCTTCTTCTAAGAAGGAACACACAGCAGCAGCGCCAGCTAAGATTGGTCGTTTTCGTCGCACATGCCCCTTCAGTGGCCCTAATGCCATTAAGCCAGACTATAAGGACATCAGAACATTATCACGCTATGTGACAGAGCGCGGTCGCATGATGCCCCGCCGCATTACCTATGTTTCAGCAGCTGGTCAAAGAGAACTATCTATTGCGATCAAGCGGGCCCGTTTTTTGGCGCTGATGCCTTATCTTGTGAAATAAATTGAGGAGACCTCTATGAAAATTGTTTTACTCCAACGTATTGAAAAGCTAGGCCGCTTAGGTGAAGTTGTGACTGTTAAGGACGGATACGCCCGCAACTTTCTTTTGCCACAAAAAAAAGCCCTTCGTGCAACTGCTGCTAACATTAAATATTTTGAAGACCAACGCTCTCATTTAGAAGCGCAAAATCATCATTCTCAAGAAAAAGCAGAAAAATTTGCCCATAAACTAGAAGGCTTTAAGTTAATTATTATCCGCCAGGCTAGTGAAGGCGGTATCTTGTATGGATCTGTATCTACGCGTGATATTGCTAAGATGATTTCTGCCCAAGGTGAAATGGTGGCAGCCGTACAAGTAAAGCTTCCCCAACCTATTAAAACAGTTGGCATTCATCATATCCCCATCCAATTACATGCTGATGTAAAAGTGGAAGTGGTAGCAAGCATAGCGCCTTCTCAGGAAGAAGCGGAAGCGCAATTAAACCCAGCCCCTGTAGATGAAGCCTCTGAGGAAACAGGACTTAAGAAAAAAACATCTAAAAAGCATAAAAAAGAAGCTGAAGAAATTGTTGCTGAGATAGAAATAGACGAGCCGGCAGCTGAATAGTTTAACAATTTAGACCTTACAGAGCCCTAGTTACAAAAATCTCTGTAAGGTTTTTTGTTAAACCTCTTTTACAGAAATAAAGATAAAGATGTCTTTAGAAATTTCTCTATAGGAATGCCCCCTGTTCCCACTAATAATGTATGGTGAGGGGAAAATTTTTTATGAAATCCCTCTAGTCCCGAGCAAACTTTCATTTTTCTTCCGCTTTTCACTTCAATAGCAATAAGTTTCCCCTTCAATAGAACAATAAAATCTACTTCTTGGTTATTCTCCCGCCAATAATAAACTTCCTGGCCCGTATTCATAAGCAAACTTGCCCCAATCGCACTTTCTACTAGATGGCCTTTTAGTTCTGGATCATTCATAGTTTCTTTAAAACCTCGCTTTGATACAGCTGTCATAAGGGCGGTATTATAAACTTGAAATTTAGGAGAACTTTGCCGCTGGCGAACTTTTTCATTCGCAAATTTATCAACCCCTCTTAAAACACCTGCCTGTTCTAAAAGTTTCAAATAATGAGCCAATGTTGTGGAATTTCCTGCATCCTGCATTTGTCCTAGCATTTTATTAAAGGAAAGAATTTGCCCTGAATACTCGCAACCTAAGCGAAAAAGTTGATTCAACAGCGCGGGTTTATGAATAATGAACTGTGAAAGAATATCCCTACTGACCACAGGCTCCATAATAGCATCTTGTATATAAGATAAAAAGCGGTCCTCCTCCTGACGATATATTAAAGCCCCAGGGTATCCCCCAAAATAAAGATATTCATCCAAAGATAAACCAAAAGCATCAGCACATTCTGAAAAAGACCAATGGGGCACATGAATAACTTCATATCTTCCAGCCATGCTTTCAGTAAGTCCGCGATGCAAGAGCAGAGAAGAAGAACCTAAAAGAACTATCTTTAAAGGAACTTGATTTAAAGTATCTTCATCCCATAAACGCTTAATCCGCTCTGACCAATTGGAAATTTTTTGAATTTCATCAATGACTAAAATACATCCTTCTTTATGCTCTTTCGATAAAGCTCGCGCAACTGCCCATTGTTGATCAAGCCAATGGGTCGTAAAATTACCTTCAGCAATGACATAAAGATAAGGTTGTTTCATTTTTTTTAAAGCTTGCTGACTAAGGGTTGTCTTTCCTACTTGACGTGGACCTGAAAGAATTTGCATTTTTTGCCGTGGTTCTTGTAACCGAACCAATAAAGTTTGTAACAATGGACGTTCAAATGTAATCATCATGAGATAATTATTAACATATTGAGTAATTTTACTCAATACATTGAGTAAAATTACTCAGTGCATTGAGTAAAAAATTTCTCTACTGACTTAACCACCTCGTGAGGTTTGATCAACTGCATCACACTTTCTCCCGCTCGCACCTGGTGCATATTATCTTCAAAAGAAAGAGGTGTTTTTACAATAGAGGTAAAAGGCCCCCATGGCCCATACACACGGGGATCACTGGGGCCAAATAACCCTACCGTCGGGATACCCAGGGTGGCAGCCAAGTGCATCAAGCCTGAATCATTTCCAATAAATACTTTACATTGCTTTAAGCAAGCGGCAACCTCCAGCAAACTAATTTTGCCTATTAAATCGATGATCTGCTCAGCTTTCAACCCCTCAAAAAGGGGCTGTAATTCGGAACGTTGGCTGGGCGCCCCAAAAATAACAAACTTTATAGAGGGAAATAGATTTTTATTCTTGCCCAAAAGTGCGGCTAATTCTACAAAATAAGAAAGAGGCCACATTTTTTTATCCCAATTCGCGGCAGGAGAAAAGGCAACATAGGTCCTACCTTCAGGTAATAACTGATGAGCGCGTTGTATGTGGGCATCGGTTATCCATATTTTATTAAAAGGGACTTCCGAAAGCCCAATCAATTGCGCTAACTGGTTTGACTTAAGCATCGCCGCTCGTTGAGACTTCCAAATATAGCGTTTTTTAGCCCACAAAAAATAACTTATGGCTGTTCCGCGCAAATCAACAATAATATCCCAATGATTTCGCCAGCATTGCCACCACAGATATACCCAATGCCCCCCCGCCCGCTTTTTCCGTAAGGGAATTATCTTTTTCAAACAAGGCATTTTGTCAAATAAAGGGGCAGGAATAGGCCCACACGCAATAGTAATCTCACAGGCCGGATATTGATGAATAAAATGATCTAAAATACCGGTCGATAAAATGGCATCGCCTAAATGCGTTGACGTAATAAATAAAATCTTCATAATAAAACATATTATTGGAGGGATTTATTCATGACGTCAACATGGTTTCAGCTAAAGCAGCGAGGAGTGCTTCGTTTAACGGGAAGTGATAACGTGAAGTTTTTACAAGGCCTTATCACAAATGACATGAATATGCTCTCTGAAACACAAGCGCTCTATAGTTTATTCCTTTCCCCCCAAGGACGCTTTCAACATGATTTCTTCATCATTCTTAATAGAGAGGGACATATTTTTCTAACCCCTGAAAAAGAAAGACTTAGTGATTTAGAAAAAAAGCTTTCCCTCTATCAATTAAAATCAGACGTCCAAATTGAAGATATCTCAGAGGAACGCTTTTT
>JBMDXI010000167.1:0-13807 GCA_048595075.1 Alphaproteobacteria bacterium | reverse complement strand
CAATCTCTTTATATGCTTGATTTTTTGACGAATTCTTTCTGGGTTGTTCCTTATCGCCTGGATTTTTTGACCCCTTTTATGAAGGTGTTGCCTTATTTTGCCTCAACAGGTTTCTATGTTCTGATCATCGCCGCCCTTTATTGGCGTAATCCCAGCAATAAAATTGGCAAAGAATTGGGATTTTTAATGGCTTTTGGAATGCTTGCGAATATCATGTGGAAAAATATCTTTCAACATCCGCGTCCCCCGGTTGAGCTCCATTTAGTTCCTGTTTTAGACCCTTTTGGTTTTCCGAGCGGAGACGTTCAAGTGGCCACTATTTTCTGGCTTACCTTAGTGCGGGCGTTCCCTCGTTATAAGTACTTATTTTATTTCAGCATTCTTTTAATTGCCAGCATTATGGTTTCGAGGGTTTACTTGGGCGTTCATTGTATTTTAGACGTGACCGTGGGCCTTTTGGTGGGGCTAGGAATTTTATACGGATGGCATTGGCAATTAGTTCAACGCTATGTGCAACAGTGGCTTCAAGGGAAGACCTTCACTTATTGGATAATGCTGGCTCTCTTGGGTGTGATCTATGTATTAGTTTCATTGCATGTTCCGCTGACCCCCATTACGACAACTTCGGTGGGAGCCCTTATAGGCCTCGGTTTATGCTGGAAAACTCGCTCCCTGTCCCCCATGAATTGGTTTATGGTATTTCCTGGTCTTGTCGTACTTATAGTATGGGTTAAATTTTTCCCCAGTAGTCATCAACAACCATTTCTATATTTCTTAACCAGTACTTTAAAATATACAATCCTTATATGGGCTGTTTATAGGGGGTTACCTTCTGTTATGAACCGCCTCTCAAATAGTTGGGTTGTAAAATCCCCGTGATTTTCTGAATTTATGAGGATCCATTCTTCCCAATTAATAGGGGGAAGATAGGCGTCGCCTTCATAGGCTTGATGCACTGTTGTAAGGTAAATGCGATGGGCCAAGGGCAAAAAAGCTGCATAGATTTGAGAGCCCCCGATGATCATCACTTCAGGGTAAGGGTGTGCCAAACGCAGGGCTTCCTCTAGTGAGCTCACTATATAATATCCCTCAGCCGGTTGAGAAACCCGACTTAAGATAATGTTGGTACGGTTTGGTAACGGTTTATTTCCGAGTGATTCGAATGTCTTGCGCCCCATGATAATAGGTTTTCCAGTAGTCATTTTTCTGAAGTATTTGATTTCTTCAGGCAAGTGCCAGGGCAGAGCATTATTGCACCCAATCACCCCATTTTTACTTGCTGCAACAATAAGAGAAATATGCATTTTATACGGCAATGGGGGCTGCAATGCGGGGATGGCATTGATAGTTAACGACTTCAAAGTCTTCATATTTAAAATCAAAAATAGACCGCACCGCAGGGTTTATGTGTAAAGTGGGTAACGCATAAGGCGTCCGACTTAATTGTTCGCGGGCTTGATCTAAATGATTGAGATAGAGATGAGCATCCCCTAATGTATGGACGAAATCTCCTACTTTCAGACCAACAACTTGGGCAATCATATGGGTTAAAATGGCGTAAGAAGCTATATTAAAGGGAACCCCTAAAAAGATATCTGCACTGCGTTGATATAATTGGCATGACAGCTTTCCGTCAGCCACATAGAATTGAAATAGACAGTGGCAAGGAGGCAAGGCCATGGCAGGCAGCTCAGCGACATTCCAACTACATACCAACAGGCGTCTAGAATCAGGGTTTGTAGAAAGCATATGAATCAATTCAGAAATCTGATCCAACGTCCCCCCCTTCCCATCAGGCCAAGATCGCCATTGTTTTCCATACACAGGCCCTAAGTTTCCCTTTGCGTCAGCCCACTCATCCCAAATGGTTACACCTGCCTCGTTAAGGGATTGTATGTTCGTTTCACCACGTAGAAACCATAAAAGCTCATGGATAATAGACTTTAAGTGGGTTTTTTTAGTAGTTACTAAAGGAAATCCTTTGGTTAAATCGAATCGCATTTGATAACCAAACACACTCAGCGTCCCTGTTCCCGTGCGATCTTCTTTTTTAACCCCTGTGGTCAAAACATGCTGCATTAAATCTAGGTATTGTTGCATGGTAGGTACCCCCTTTTTCGCCAATATGAAAATATAGCTAATCCCTTATAAAGTGAATACATCAAAATTCGTCGCTGATGTAGGTTAACTACATGGTCGCTCCTCATTTTTCGTATCACTTTAAATTGATTTAGCTATATTTATAGAATAACAATAAAAAATTTCCTAGACAAAACAATTCTTCCTTCACATTATAAAGACTATACTGACAAGCTTAAGGTTAAAAAGTTTATGAAAAAAAAGATAGGAATTATTACAAGTGGTGGCGATTGCGCTGGTTTAAATGCTACTATTCGCGCGATTGTTCATTGTGCGCGCTTGAAGTATGGCTGGGATGTTATTGGTATTCATCGGGGAGGCAGCGGTCTTTTAAATACTCCTGTTGAATATGAAGAATTAGACGTTGATTTTCACGGATTTAACCATGTCTTGTTAAGGATGGGAGGAACCATTCTGGGCACAACAACTAAAGGCAACCCTCTCGCCTATGAAATGCCGGATGGTCAAATTATCGATCGTTCGGCTGAGATTGCGAAAAACTATCATGCCTTAGGCTTAGATGCCCTTATTGTCACAGGTGGTGATGGCAGCTTAAAAATCATGTACGAAGTTGCTAAACGGGGCAATATGAATATCGTGTGTATCCCCAAAACTATTGATAATGATATCGCCATGACAGAAGCTTTGGGCTTTGAAACAGGCGTTAGTGTGGCAACAGAAGCTTTAGATCGGTTACAACCAACTGCTGCGAGTCATGATCGGGTGATGATCTTAGAATTAATGGGCCGTGATGCGGGTCATATTGCGCTGTCAGCAGGGTTGGCAGGGGGTGCTGATATTATTTTAATTCCAGAAATTCCTTTCCATATTTCTGTAATAATTGAAAAAATAAAGACGATCATGAAAACAGGTCGTAATTTTGCTCTCATTGCGGTATCAGAGGCAGCCTATCCTAAGAATGGAGCCCCTCTGATGGTGCATTATAAAAACGGGTCGAGCCGATACGGGGGCGTAGGCCATTTCTTAATGGAAGAGATCGATAAGTATATGAATATTGAAACGCGTGTGACTGTTTTAGGGCACCTTCAAAGAGGGGGAGAGCCGGTTGCCCGCGATCGTATTCTGGCCAATATCTTTGGTGTTCATGCTGTTGATTTAGTCGCCCAAGGAAAATTTGGTCGCATGGTTGCTTGGCAAGGCCGCAATGTAACTGATGTCGATATTTTAGAAGCCATTAACTCTTATCATACGGTCGATCTTAATGGCGCTTTCATCAAAACAGCCCGCAGTTTAGGCATTTGCCTGGGGGATTAATTTCAGAGTTTCTTTAGAGACCAAGGCTTCACTATATAACGCAGAGGTGGTAAGATGATATAGCTGGAAACTTATAAAATTATTACGTCGAAATTCGTCGCTGGGGTAGGTCTCTACACGTTCGCTCCTCATTTCTCGTCCTCATTTTAAACTTTCTCAGCTATAATACCTCCGAAAAACCAAAGGAAGGTAATTTTCTGAAGAATTTTTTATGCTTTGTAACGAAGAAATTCTGAAATTGACGATAGGGAGAAAATGAGGGAACATTTTAAAAAAATATTCTTCGGTATGATGATTCTGTTTTTGGGTAGTTGCCAACAACCCACAGATAAGTTTTGTGTCCCCTATTATGATGAAAAAACAGATCTTTATGGGCTGAAAGATCAATCTGGTAACATTCTCTGGTATCCTCAATATGAGTATATTGATAGAGGCTCCGAGTATAGATGGAGCGCTGAAAGCAACATCAATCGTATAAAATTATTTCATTCTTCTTATCCAGACACTCAATATTTAGTGACGGTAAAGAAAGATGGAGAATTTTTCCGCATTTCACAGGATAAAAAAATTAACCTCAAGTCTGTTTTTTTTGATAATCTTTCAGATTACTTTGAAGATGGACTCGCCCGTTTTATTGGAACAGAAGGTAGTGAAAAAGATTTGGTTGGGTTCCATAATAGGCGCGGAGAAATCATTGTGAAGCCTCGTTACGATTATGCCTCACCTTTTCGTAATGGATACGCTTTTGTATGTAAGGGATGTTGGGGGGAATATCCTAAGCTTAAAAAATATAGACCGCTCTCTAGCTCTAGTTGTAATACACCTATGACAGAGAACAATCTATATCATGGATATTTTTTTTGAAATAAAAGGTGGTAAGTGGGGAGCCATTGATACGCAAGGAAATGAAGTGATAAGCGTGACTGAAAAAGATGAAGATAAAGTGGCTGATATCCTTGAGAAAAAACTTGGGTGGACAAATAGATTGCCCAGGTAAGGCTTATATAGCTAAATCAATTTAAAGTGAGTATAAGACCCCCCCTCGTGATTCTCTCGGGCTCCGACCCGAGAGTCCATTAAATAGTCAGCAACATGGGCTGTAGCTATAGGGTTATAGACCCCCGTGTCGAGCACGGGGGAAACACTACGGGGTAATTGAACTCTATATTTTATACTCACTTTATGTTGATTTAGCTATATCAACCTAATTCTTTATAACCTTTCTTGTGTCGATATTTTTAGGCTATTAATTCTTATCATACGGTTAGGGAATTTTTATGAAAAAATCCCGCAATCTAGTAATTTGCCTGGGGGATTAACCATACCTTTTCCATTCCTGGACGCGGGCTAAATGATCGTAGGGGCCAGGGTATATTTCTGATCCTCCCAGCGCTACGTAGGGGGTGGTAGGCAATTGATAAGCCTCTAACAACTGCTGCATCCCCTGACGCGTACTTTCGATTAACTCTTCTAAATTTCCTTTATAAAAGCGAATATGCCCCCCTTCTGTGCCTCCTAAAGACCAGAAAGAGAGCGCTTTTACACGGGCAGATAATCCCGAAAAGTTTCCTTGCTGCAGAATAACAGCTTCTAAAGGCAGTTGAACAAATTCTTGTTTTTCTAAGTGGCTGTCTAGGGGAGTATGGCCTGTTTTATAATCAATAAGAACTGCGCCCTCAGGCGTGCTATCGATACGATCCGCTTTGGCAAATAAAGTGAAATTACCTAACGTGGCCTGCCCCCAGACTTCCGTTAAAATAGGGTCTCCAAAATAGGTCGTTGGAAGCGTCATCAACCATGTAACAATTCTTTTAAATTTAGCTTCCCAAAAAGCCTTATAAGGCGCTTCTGCAAAATAAAGAGAAAACAAATGTTGCCCCAATGAAAATATTTTATCGGTTATAAGAGGGCTTTTTAGGTGAAGATAATACTTTTCTTTTACCCATGTTTCCATAAATTGATGAACCAAAAGACCAAAATTCAAGGCATCTGTTGGCGCAGTAAGAGATTTAAGCGGGCGCAGTTTAAGCACATGCTTTGCATAGATGCTATAAGGGTCTTTGATAAGAGTTTCTATTTCCGTTACAGATAGCCTTTGCGGGCGCATCTCTACAGGCGGGCAGGGTAAAGGACGATGAGGAATAGGTTGTTTTTGATAGGTAGTATTGAGTAACTTAGCCCATCCTTTAATGGTGGTCGGTTCGGGGAGAATTTGTCCCTTTTCCTTCAGGTAAGAAAGAAGCAAGCTTAAAAAAGGAGAGGGAAGAGTCGCCGCCCCTTCTACCATCAGAGAACGCGTTATTAATACCTCTTTTATGCTGCATAGTTGTAAAAAATCATGTGCGCTTTGACCATGTCTTTTTTCTAAGGAAGGAAGGCCAATACTCTGACGCATTGCCATACTGAAAAAAGGATCAGGGGCATCTTGAGTAGGCCAAGCCCCTTCATTCATATCTGCTAGAATCAAGCGATCTGCTATAACAAATCGGGCTTCCCGCGGCGTTAATATTTCTATATCAGAATCCCCCCCGGAAGAATGTTTTATTTTTAAAGTATCAGTGAAGGCTTTAAAAAATTCTTCATAATTATCCATAAGAATTTTTTGAGAACTAGCAAAGTTGGTTAGATTTTGCCAAAAGTTTGCAAAGAATTCTCCATGTTCTGGATGATTTTTTAAATAAATCTCCAAGGATTCTCCAGAAAAAGAGAGCAGCTTCTCGAGTACCTGTTGATGGCACTTTACATATTCGTGAAGGCAAATAAAAGAAGAGATGGTAGAGTGTCGCTCAAAGAACCATTTTATAAATTCTTTGAAGTCAGAGGATAAAAGGGCCGATTCTAGGAGCACACTTAGATCATGGGAGGGGGACGAAAAAGATGGATTTCTGAGAATATGTCTTTCAAAAAAATGAGCATCTTTATGAAATTTCTGACTTAAAGGGTGTTTCAGAATATTCAAAAGATTTAAATAAGAAAATTCTTCGGCAAAATAAGCAGCTGTCAAACAAAAGAAAGACCCCCACAAAGTTTCTTTAAAAGGCTGTTGAAAGGCAGAAGAAACTTGAACTCCCCATTTGGTAAGCTCAATATGAAGGCGTTTAGCAAGAGTAGAATGGGGAACAATGCACGCAATCTTTTTTCCCTGTTGCAATCCTTCACGAGCATACAAACAAATAATATCTAGTTCTTCTTGGGCATGCACACATTGAGCATAGAGAAAATTTTCGATAAGCACCGAAGAAATGGATTGATCTTCTTTTAAAGATGTTTCATCAAAACTATTTGCAAACATAGAAGAACGATTCATAAAAAGATCCTTCTCGTTGGGAATGTTTTTTACAGCGTGGGAGGATATTTTTAGCCTTTTCAATAAGCTATATAAACTAAACTGAGGATGATATTCAGGAAGTAGAAGGTCATCAAGACCTTGTTGCAGTCCAGGCAAAATAACTTGGCCTTGGGGCAACATTGAAACAACCTTTATAAGATGATCAGTAGAGGAGATAGTTCCCATTGATCCTGCAATGATGATGGGGTAAGAAGGGGGACAAGTTTCCCATTCAGCTGCTTGAAATAGAACTATAGAATTGTGGCGCTCAGTGCTATCCATCACTTTATTTTCTTGTAAAATAGCAGGCCAATGGTGGCTTAATATTTTTAAAAAATCTAGTAATGTTGTCCAATGATCTGCTGCTTTTCCCGAAGGTTTCAGACGCTCTAATTGCGTCAACGGTAATTCTTCCCGATGAAATTCATCAATCAAGTTTCCCAAATAGTGGGCTATAGAAATAGCATCTGAAAAAGAAATGTCCTGCTGTAGACCTGTCCTGACGCGTTGAATCAAAGAAGCTAAAATAAGCACCCGTCGTGCAGGCGGCATAGCATCAGGAAGATCTGCTATAAACTGACATCCCTTTAATGAGGTAAGGGCAATTTCTGTTTCTTCCAATTCATTTAAGGGAATAACACGCGGTTTTAAAAGAGCTTTATTCCCAGCCTCATGAAAAAGAACTTTTCTAAAAGTACGGCAAGCCTGTCGTGTTGGTAGGTAAACAATAGCCCTTGCTAAAGTATAGGCATCATATTGCTTCAGCAAGTGTATGGCCAGAATTTTTAAAAAAGGAAGTCCTAATGGGATAGAAAAAATATTCATCACTGCCTTTCCATCAAAAGATAGAAGGTCTTAATAAAAAATAATCTTAGCGGTTTGAAAAAAAATCTATTAAATGTGATCCACATGGTGTTCTTCAAACCATGCACGGGTTTCCATAAGTGATTCAGGCGTCCCCACGTGGAACCATAATCCATCATGAACTAGCCCATACAAAGTCCCATTGGATTCAGCCTTGTCATAGAGCTTATTTAATGAAAATCGCTCTAATTCTTCTCCTTTAAAAAGGCGTGCATTTAAAATTTGCACCCCCCCATAAACGTATTGGGCCATGCCTGAACCATGATGACGAGAAAGTTTTCCTTTTGAATTCATGTTATAATCTCCCTCCCCTTCATATCCTTGGGCATTTTTTAAGGGAACCATGAGTAAAAGAGCATCCATAGAGGGTTTCCATGCCTCACTTAACCGTTGAAGTGTAGGGATATCGCCATCCGACCATAAAATATCGCCATTCACCACATAGAAATGATCATCTTTTAACAAAGGCAAGGCATTTAATACACCTCCCCCTGTTTCCAAACGTTCGTCTTCTTTAGAAATAATAATAGGGGGTTTTTTGCGTGTTTTCAAATGATCGATGATCATGTCAGCATTATGACATACATTAACGACGACTTTTTCAACCCCTACATCCTGTAGATGATCGATGGCATGATCAAGCATAGACTTTTTGCCGACCACAATTAAAGGCTTGGGGCAGGCGTCCGTTAAGGGCCGCAACCTTTCGCCTTTACCAGCAGCAAGTACCATTCCTGTCTTTATTTTCATAGAGGTATCTTTCTATATTGAAGGGGTATATACCAATCAAACCAAGCTTTTATCTCCTGCAAAGCAGGGTGATCTAAGTCATCTTCTAACCATTTCCATAGTCGCGGAATACAGGATAGATAAGATGGTTTTTTGTCTCGGAAGGCTAAGCGGGTAAAAATCCCAATAATTTTAGAGTTTCGCTGGGCCCCTAAGACGTAATATTCTGTTAGAAGTTTATTTTGGTCTACTTTAGGAAAGGCGTCAAGATATCTTTGTAACATTTGATTTTGAAGGGCATGGGACACATCACGACGCGCATCTTTTAAAAGCGATACTAAATCATAAGTACGAGGACCTCTCACCGCATCCTGAAAGTCTAATAAGCCGCATCGTTGAAGGGGGGGACGATCGGGAAGCCACATAAGGTTATCTACATGATAATCTCGTAAGACAAGAAAAGGTTCATTCGAAAAAGAGGTTAAAAGACGCGTCCAAATATCTTGCCACTCTTGAACTCCTTTTGACTCGAGGGAGGATTCCATCACTTGAGGATAATACCATTCAGTCAACAGGTTCACTTCGGTCAAAAACTTGGATAAATCATAAGATGGTAACTGGGCTTTAGCTACTTCATCGTTTTTATGATGCAGATCAATCAAAAGATCAACTGCTGCTTCATACAGAAGGGTTTCATTTTCTCCTCTTTCCAAACAACGGGTAAAAGTAAGATCACCAAAATCTTCTAATAACAAAAATCCATTTTTTTCATCTTCTGCTAAGATATGGGGGGCAGAATATCCCAACCCTTCTAAAAGTCTATCAACTTTTTGAAAAGGTTTTATTGATTCATAGCTAGGGGGGCAATCCATAAGCATACAGGTGCCTTCCGCTGCAGACCCTATCCGATAATAGGTGCGCTTAGAGGCATCTGCCTGTAACGCAATTGAAGGCTTATCTGCCCAACCATGTTGAGCCAGAAACTGCAAACGTTCTTCAGATCGATTAGAATTATTTTGTGAATAAGATTTCATAGTACTTTTGTAAATATTACCTATAAAAAGAAAAGGGGGCAATTTTTTTATAGGGCTGTCATGTACAAAAAACTGCGTTAGCCTCTTGAAGTTTTCATATTTTTTCCTATATATATTCTAACTTCAACATTCATAGAGGAGATTTTTATGAAAAACTTTAAACTATTTCTTGTTATTTTTAGCACTATAGGGACAGTATTCAACTTCTCTTTACAGTCAAATGCAGCGTCTGCTTCTTCATTAGAAGATACCCAAAAGTATATTTCTAAAAAGGGAGAAACACAGGGTATTCCTGGCCACTCATCCTATATTTCTTGTACTTTTTCACAAGATTGGTCTAAAAAAGACTTTCTATGTATAAATTATGATATTCTCACCAAAGCTGACAAAAGAAACGTGGGGAAAATTTTAGTTCAATATTATCATAAAGGAGAAGAGTTCCCCTTACCTACCATTCGTTTAAGGGATATTACAATTACCAATGAATCTGATCGTAAAAAAGGATATGGCAGCCATGCTTTGGAGGCCCTCTTCGCACTGCTCAGAAAATGTCCTCTTTTCCCCGGAAACACGATTATTAAACTAGAATATACTGCCTTTACAAAAGATGATTTAAAAACATTCTATGAGAAATTTGGTTTTAAAATGACTTCTTATAATAGCGGATTGGGCCTGGGAATCATGACGGTTCCATTAAAAGATGTAAAATTTCCTTATTACGCAGCAAAAAAATAAGCAAAAGAAGGCCTAGAAAGCAACCATTGATATTTTCAATAGGTTGCTTCTTACCTCTTTACAATAATTAAAGTGTCTTTGCTATAAAGAATAACGCTCTATTCTTCCATTTCGCGATAAACTTTCTCTTTCTGCTCATGACGCTCTTGCGCTTCTAAACTAAGGGTAGCAATAGGGCGCGCCTCAAGTCGACCCAAATTAATAGGATCTCCCGTTTCTTCACAATACCCATAGGTGCCATTGTCAATCCTTTGAAGCGCAGCCTCAATTTTGTCCAAAAGCTTCCTTTCACGGTCACGTGTCCGTAGCTCAAAAGCACGCTCTGTCTCGCTGGAAGCACGATCGTTCAAGTCAGATTCTTGAACAACTGTATCCTCCTGTAAGCTTTTGAGTGTTACGACAGAACCAACTAGAATATCTTCTTTCCACTTCAATAGCTTATGGCGAAAATACTCCAATTGCCGAGAATTCATGAAAGGCTCATTGGTTGACGGTTTATAGTCCACCGTCAAAGATGTAGTCTGTGTCATAGGTATCCTCCTGTTATTTTTTTATGACATTTCCAATAAAAATACTACACATTATTATAAAAAAATAGCAGAAAAAAATATGAACCTTTGCTTTCCCCTGTCCAGAAGGCCGAAAATATGGCTCTGCGGGCGTTAACCATTACCTTGTCTTTCTCCCTCAAACCTGCCATAACAAACTTATGGATTTTATTGATCAAATACTAACCTGGATAACAGAAAGCTGGCATACACTATGGGGATATTTTTATCCCTTATTCGAAGTTTCCTTTTGGATGAACCTTCTGCACAAATACCAATATTGGGTAGTAATTATCGGAGCTTTGGTAGAGGGAGAAATGATTCTTATTTTAGCAGGGGCAGCGGCTTATTATGGGCTGATGCACGTCCACTTGGTTATTCTTATCGCCTTTATAGGGGCTTTATTGCACGACAATGCCTTGTTTTTTGTCGGGCGTTTTTTAGGCAAAAAACTTCTGGAAGCTTATCCCAAAATTCTTAAAAAAACAGAAAAAGTTATGTCTTATATCTTAAAATATAATACTTATTTTATTTTAGGGTTTCGTTTTGTGTATGGCATTCGCACTATTACCCCCTTAGTGATTGGGACTAGTTCCATTAAATTTTTACGCTATACAACCTTAGTAACGATTTCTGCTTTTACATGGGCTACGATCGTCGTGTATTTTGGTTATTCATCCGCCCTGGCTTTAGAGGCTATTGTCGAAAATTTTGATCGCTATAGAAGATACCTTGGCATCGGGTTGGGGATAGTCTTAGTCCTTTTGATTGGTTGGCTTCAATACAGAAGTCAGCGGAAAAAGAAAAAACATCCTCGCTCTTAAACCTTTTTAACGAGACAGCTGATACCTTTTGTTTTAAGGGTGTTACATAATTGGTCTGCGGTATCTTTAGTAGAAAAAGCCCCCATATAAACCCGATATACTTTTTTACCATTCACTTCTGCCTCTATAACCGAAATTTTCAAACCCTTGAGGAGGTCATCGTGCTTTTTCTGAAGGATGTGCCCTTCTTTTTCAGCTGCACCTTGTGAAGAAAGAGAAGCAAGCTGTACTTTATAAGGCCCTTCCTTCTCAGATAGTCTTTCAGGAGAAGGAGAAGTTTCCTCATTTCCCCCCGTACCAGTATCTTCTTCAGGCTCAGGCGTTTTCATAACTTGCGGTAAAGGCTGCTCATCTTCCTCTTTTAACATAAGTGTTTTTTTAGAAGATTGAGAAGGAGAAATAAGTTCATACACTGTTTTGTCAGCATGGGGCGATACATACCCCCCCGGACTATCAGGCTTTTCTTTAAGGGGCGCCTCATCATGGGTAATGATAGGAATATTTGCTTCATCTACTGCATCTGTACGCGTATGAATAACATACCATATGAAAGTTAATCCTCCTAGAACAACAAGTCCTAAACTGATGATAATAACAGGCTTAGAAAACCACCTTCTTTTCAGAAGAGGGGCGTTGGAAGGAGGAGGAGTCCACACTGAGGTCATTTATATCTCCACTATAATTCAATTAATTTAATTAGGATTATAAGAATTTAACTATAAAATATCTACTTAATTAAATTGAGATATACCTAATTAAGAAGATATTATAGCTAAATTCATTTAGAGCTTAGCAATATTAAGATGTGGGCTATAGCTCATTCGCGGGGATTATCAGCCCGACTCTTATGTTGGATACGAATAAGAACGGGAACTCCCTCTAAATCATAGGAACATAAGCTATAGATCATAGAACTAGATGACTTAATCCATCGATTGTCAACCAGTGATCGATCAGCCACGACTCCGCGTTTTTTAGCAAAGGATTTTTTAGGGGCTAGTCGCCACTCTTCAGCAGGATGAAGAGTATAGGGGGTACCCGAAAGTAGTTGTTCAAAAATGGTAAAAGTTAGTTCGGGACAGTCTGGTGGCCGCGTTTTGTGGCTAATTGACACAAGGGAAAATTTCCGAAATCTTTGACCTAAAGCCTTTTCCCACTTAGATGGCATTTTATAAGTACATTCAATAATATTTCCTTTAAAGTGACCTTCATAATTGCGGAGACTCTTTTTAGGAGCTGTACAAAAGGAGTGAACATTCTTTGTGTTGCGGGGATCTACTGTAAAAAGGGGGGGCTCACTTTGTATTCCTTGACAAAGGGTAACTTTATCCAATACAGGACAAAAGTCTTGAGAGAAGGCGTTATTAAGCCCTATCCCTATCATTATAAAAGCAAATAGAATTCGATAGAACCAACCACATGGGGGTGGATAGTTAAGTTGCTTATTATAAGATTTTCTTTTTCTCATGGTTATTATCTCCCTTTTAATAGAATAAGAAAAATGTCTAAAATTCGCAACCTAAAAAAATCTTAGAATCTTTCTCTAAGTTTCTTAGGGAATTTGAGTAACACCAATAATTTTCACAGAAAAGGAGTGCATGGGCTAAAGATTAATTTATTAACACATAAGGTATTTTGCCTAATTATAGAACGCTGTTATCTTCCGATCAAAGCCTATTGTTGCCTTGGACTCTATTTCTATACCATTAAGTGTTATTATCAAACCTGTTGTACCATTATTAGAACCAGAGTAAGCGGTTAGTTTGAAGAAAAAAGGACTTAATAACCCCAATAAACCCCACGTAGTTAGAAAAGCTGTCAGTGAATTGTTATTAGAGAAGAGGAAATTTTTTAAATAATAAGCAGCTGTTACTTTTGCCAACACTATGGTTGTTGCTGCAATTTCATAAGGGTGCGTAAGTATAAATTCGTAAGCTCCTATAGCCTTATTAAAAATATATTCACCTACTGACTCCAAGCTATCTTTTTCTGCTGTGTGTAATTCTTTGATAAAACTTGTCTTTTTAGAGGGGCTTTCTAATTCTTGCGACACACTATAGCTCTCCAAAGCCACCATTACTAAAAAAATTGTGAATAAAACTTGTAGGTATTTCATCTTAAATCTCCTTTCTCCAAAATTCTTAAGGATTTTTAGAGGATTTCCTTTATAAAGTCAACATTCCCTGAATTCCTGTTAAATAATTTTTCTCCGCCCTCTTGCTTTTTTGGTCATTTTTGAGTTTTTTAAAGGGCATGACAACAGAGATGCTTTTGCCGACCCTTCAATTGATCCGCAGTGAAAACTTAGGACCTCTTACATTTTATAAACTT
>JBMDXI010000166.1:0-7348 GCA_048595075.1 Alphaproteobacteria bacterium | reverse complement strand
GTTTCTATTCCCGATTTGTTGCTAATTGATATAAATTTTGTTGACAAACCCGGTTTCTAATCCCTGTTGTGTTCGCCCCCGAGATAGCTTTCACAGACCAATGTTTGCTAGAGTATTTCATCCGGAGTCAGTCTCCGGTTAAATGCCCATACCGAAACTTCTACTTGTAACGTCTAAAATGCTAAGAGCCGGAATTGTCGGACTCCCAAATGTGGGAAAATCTACTTTATTCAATCGTTTGGTTGGAAAAAAGCTGGCCCTCGTACACGATATGCCGGGGCTTACCCGCGACAGACGGTACGGCACTGGTCATCTTTCAGACCTCTCCTTTCATTTAATTGATACCCCTGGATTAGAAACTGACCACCCCCCTTCCCCCAAGGAAGTTCTTCACTATTCTTTATGGCAACAAACCCATGAAGGAATTCAAGAAGCTGATGTCGTTTTCTTTGTTCTGGACGCTCAGACAGGCGTGACCGCTGCGGATCAATATATCGCTCAACTTATTCGAAAATCTAACAAACCTTGTCTTATTATCCTGAATAAATCTGAAAGTCATGAAACAAAAAATGCCCTCTTTGAAGCTTTTAAATTAGGCTTTCAAGATATCATCCCTCTTTCCGCAGAACATGGGGAAGGGCTTGCTCTTTTGTATGAAACATTTTCCCCTTTGTGTACAAAGCAAGAAGAAGACACCCTTTCTGCAGGAAAAGAAGAGTCTATTTCTATTGCGGTAGCGGGGCGCCCCAATGTGGGAAAATCCACCCTTATCAATCAGATCATTGGAAAAGACCGCTTTACAACAGGCCCTGAGGCGGGAACAACAAGGGATGCCTTGTCAGTTTCATTTACGTGGGCAGGCCAAGCCTACACCTTAATAGATACCGCTGGGCTTCGAAAAAAAGCAAAAGTTACCCATGCTGTGGAAAAAATGTCGGGATATGACACACGACGTGCTATTCAATATGCAGAAGTGGTTTTGCTCGTCTTAGATGCGACTCAAACACTCGATAAGCAAGATTTGACGATCGCCCATCATGTCGTTGATGAGGGACGTTGCTTGATGCTGGTTGTGAATAAAATAGACCAAATAGAGGATTTTCAGAAATTTTCCGCCACCTTTATTAAAGATGTTCATGAATATTTCCCATCCATTAAAAGAGTTCCTATTTTGTTTGTCTCTGCCAAAGAGAAAAAAAACCTCTCAAAAATATTCACAGCTATTCAAGAGGCCTACATCGAATGGAACACCCGTATTGCAACAGCACCGCTCAACAATTGGCTAGCACAGGTGTTAGCACATCATCCCCCACCTTTGGTCAAAAATATCCGCATTAAAATAAAATATATAACTCAGATAAAGAAGCGGCCGCCGACCTTTGCTTTATTTATTAATAAGCCCGCCGACTTGCCTGAAAGTTACTTACGTTATCTTAGGAATAATCTTGCACATACCTTTAACCTAGAGAAAGTCCCCCTGCGCCTTGTTCTCAGAAAGCCTGATAATCCTTTTGAGAAAAATAGCTAAAACAATTTAAAGTGAGTATAAGACCCCCCCTCGTGATTCTCTCGGGCGTTCTCCTGGGGCTTGCCCCCGTGCTTGACACACTCGTGTCCGGTTAAAACCTAACATAGTGAAGAAGACCACTTAAAAAGGGAAAATTGAGAGGGAAGAGGATTGCTTTTTTGAGGAGGGTATAATCAGAATCCCCAGGTATTGCCTGAACTTCTTCACGATTAATTAACTGAAGTATTTGTGTCAAAAAGGGTAGTATGACAACTCCTGTACTGGGTTCCTTTTTGTATGTTTATCTAAGGACATTATACTCTATAATGCCCAGGAAATCAGGACTTTTTACTTCTTCTCTCTTCCTTTAACCGGACACTAGTGGGATTGACACGGGGGTCTATCACCCTCTGTTTACAGGCATGTTGCAGGTTATTTAGTGGACTCTCGGGGCACGCCCGAAAGAATCACGGGAGAGGTATTTTTATACTCAAATTAAATAAATTCAACTACATACAGATACAAAAAAAATTCTTATCCCTCTATTGACATCAGATTTCCTTTATGTTTGGATTGTTCTTGAGGAAAAATTTATAGGAGAATTACATGAAATACTTTTTAGTACCTAGTTTATTAGGTCTATCCCTGACAGCTTTTGCAGATACTTTACCTGTTGTTCAACACAATGGATATATAGGTTTAGGTGTCACCGAAGGAAAATTTAACAGCCGATCAGCTGTGATGACAACTAATAAGGGATTCCCAAGCTTCCCCCAAAACAATAATAACGTAAAAATAAATGGACATTGGGTTCCTAATCTCAAGGTGCTAGGAGGATATCGTGCTAAAAGCGATTGCCTTTTCGTACAAGCAGAAGGATTTTTCCAACCATCCCTTAAAAACGAGACTAATAAAAAGTCTTTCTATACAGGGAACCGCACTCGAAATAACCTAGAAGTTAAATTAAAAAGAAATTGGACAGCTGGTTTTTCTGTGAAACCTGGAACATACATTACCGACGTATTTGGAGTATTTGGAAGCATTGGAGTCGTATACAGCCAGTTTAAAACAACCGTCACCACTGACCCCTCTCAACAAGTGTCCCCTTCATCTTCTTACTCTAAAAAGAAATGGGGAATGACTGTAGGAGGGGGCCTCACTTGGGATATGCAATCTGTATGGGCCAAGCCGTTACTAATCAGCCTAGAATATGGCTATGAAACTTATGGTAAATTTAAAACACCCTCTTTGCAGTCTTTCAAATCTCAAGTGAGTGATGTTCAAAATGTTATTACACACAAAGTGAAGGGCCATACTACCACATTATCCCTGTCTTACTTATTTTAATTTTTTTATTAGGAGAAAAAAACATGTCTAAAACAAAAGGAATTTTATACAGCTTAGCCCTCGTACAAGCTATACTTCATACAGCCTATGCAGGGGCTGGTTTTGATCAATTCTCTTCTGCATCCGATATGAGTGAGAGAGATGAATTTACCTATCAAAACCAGCAACAAGTCTTGCCTCTTGAAGAAAGCTCTTCTGTACAACAGATGAGTCCGAAAGAAGAATTTCACCTTTATCAAGAGCTGCGAAAAGATGCACCTTTTATGTCTATTCTTACAGACGCAGGGATATCCCCAACTGATATAAATGCTGTTCTTGCTGGGTACCACCTTATTAAAGACAAAATCCCCCTACAGGATCTTTCCACAGAGAATGTTCAAGAAAATGTTTATGCATATTCCCTGATGTCACAAGTCAGCAACATAATGGATAAGGAGGAATTAGAAGAGATACTTCAGCACCCCTTGCAATCAGTAGATAGCCCATCAATAAATGACCAAGACGAAGAGACAATAATAGAGGGCGACCTACACAACCAAAAGCCAATAAAAGAAGTATTTCATTCGTTAGTAGAATCCCTCTACAAACATGCAGAAGAATTTTTCTCTTCTGAGAAGATGGATAAAATTTCCATTCTTTCCCCTTCTTTAGAAGATTCTCTGCACCTTCAATACCAAAAACTACAAGAACTTCTCACCATTTATAACTATACAAAGTATTTCATACACAATCTTAGAGACTCTCTTGCAGAGCCTAGCTTCAGCTTGGATACCTTATCAAGAGAAGAGCAAATTCAAGTACTAGAAAATCATATTCATATGATGGAAAAAGATTATATGGAAAATAATCCTTCTTCTACCCTTCTTCCTCACATATATGAACTGATGAAAGAAACAAGGGATACACTTTTGACACCTTACAAAAAAGAAGAATATTATAATATAGAAGAGTATATCCAACGCAATATGAAGTGGTTAGAAGCCTCCTTGGAGGAAGAAGAATTCCAAGATGATGAAGATTCCTTGCCAAGGGAGGAAAAGAGGAGGGGTCATGATAAGGATGCTTACTCAGTCAGTCGTATGGATGACGGTACCGATGAAGATGATTCAAGCAATTCTAATAGATACTACTCCCAGTCTTATACATCTTCTTCTTATAGCTCAAGCCCCTCTTCCTTCAATCATACTGACCACACAAGAGGTTTGGACCACGAAAGTAGACAGCTATCAACTTTACAACCCTTCATGACTACCTCTCCAAGGATTTCCAGTGCTGCACTCTCCCCATCCTTGGAGGAAGAAGTAGAGGATTTTTCCTCACCTCTACTTAGTTCCTCTTCCTCCCATTCCACCGCAGAGGAACCGATGCTTCGCCAAAAAGATGAGGCTGCCAATTTTATAAACAACTGTTTGGAAATCACTACCCTAGTAGGACGCCAGTCTAAGGATATTCTAAATAAAAAGAACGAAAACCAGTTAAAGAATTTAGTAGCAGAAGCTCTTAAGTATACGACAACTGATACCCAACTTGCCACATTAAGTAACATTACACAGATAATTTTTGATCACGAAAATTTAGAAAAAAATAATTCAGAGATCCGCCGCCTAACCATGGAGATAGATAAGTACGAGAACAACGCAAGTGACGCCGACCCCCATCTACATATTTCTAAGGCGAAAGAGAAGCTGGAACTATTAAAGAAAGAAACCCCTACATTAGCCCAGAAGGTAGAGGAGGATCTTGCAGATTTAGATAAAATCATCGCCTTTCTAAAAAATCATCAGACTACCATAAATACCTGGGACTCCCTCTCAGATGTCGTGGACTACCTCAAAGAAATTAACTATATAGCGCAGGATGATAAACAATTTTCAACTTATGAATCTCTGGAAAACGCTATAGGATTAAGCAGCCTTGATATCGCAGGATCTTCTATCTCTAATGGAAGTCTGAAACGTACTAAGGAGCGCTTAACCACCCTTAAGAAAGACCACGAAAGCCTTAAGAATAAGGGTATGATCTATGGGGAAAATGTATCTTCACCTCAAAAGGTGCTCTCTCAAAGACTCGATGAAATTAGGGTTTCTTTCCAAAAAGAGGCAGACATGATAATAACTGAAGCCTGTAAGAGATTAATAGATAACTTACAAGACTTCAAGCAACTATCTAGGACACCACAGCAAATAAAAGAAGCGCAAAGAACGCTACTAAACCTCTATCAGGCTTACACGAAAGGAGTTACTTTCGTTTTTGAAGAGGTGGAAAATAAGAAAGATACGGCAGCGGCGGGTAACCTAACAGATATCCCACAAAATGCTATAGAGAAAATTTTCGAGATTTATTCTTCCCTTCTTGTTACAACCTTAACTTCTCTCGAAAAGAGCGCTTATGATATGTATGCAAAATATAACCATGATGTTTCGATCTCCTCATCATCTCAATTCAATGAAATCCTTCAAGAAAAGCTAGCTCAGCACTTGTTGCGCATATCAATGCTTCTGGATAATTTGTCTCACCTAGCCTCTATCAACCTTAAGGGCCAAGTTGACAGAGATAAATGCTTCAAACCTATCTCCTCTCAGTCTCTGGAGGGTTTGACCGAAAAAGAAATACGCTGTGAAGAATTGAGAGTATCCATAAAATTAGAAGAGAAAAACATCTCAGACTTAGAGTTTATGATTAAGCAGGGCACACCCTCTCCTTCACAAAAGGAGGTAAAAAAATTGGCAGATCAGTTGAGAAAATTTAAAGATAAAGAAGAGGAAAATAAGAAAAATAGGGTCGCAGAACCGTTTTCTATCCATACTTCTTCACTAGGAAACCCTAGCAGGCAAGTAACGCAGACTGGCTTTTCAACATCTCCATCCCCTTACACAACTAGCTGGAGTTTGGGTGGAATCAGTAATAATACAACCACAACAACCCATTCTGCACCCCAACCGGCTCAGACCATTAGCTTCGGCAACTTGTCCGTCTCTCCACCCCTTCCGAATACTCAAAGTCTTCCACAGACCGCGATCACTACAGAGGGAAATAGCGCAGCAGGAAGAGTCGCCCCAGCCTTGCCAATACAACAGAAGGCGGTGCAGTTCATGGATGGCTCCTCGTCCTCTTCTTCCTCGCTTTTAGAAAAGACTAACCCCCTACCATCGCGGGCTACCCCCTCAACACTGAACCAGCAGAGCCTTGCTCCTACACCACCCCCACCTCCTAAATTAGGGAGTGGGAACAATAATAATACAACCACAACAACAACCTCTTCTACGTCACAACCGGTTCCGTTCACCTCACAAACTGGGCAACATCTACCACAGAGCGCAACAATTAAAGGTATGAGTAAGGAGAATGAAGCACTCTACTTATCTTCAACAACACCACAGGTTTCCGAAGGTCATTACCCAGACCTATTATCGGAGTTAAGTTCTATGATAGAAAATAAAGATCGAGGGGCAGGGGCAGCTATTAAAGGAATAGTTCTTAGGCAGACTCCTTCGTCGACGATACTGTCCCCCCTATCTGCAGAGACGTCTCAGGACAAGAAAGAAGAAGAGGTAGACTAAAAAAGTAAAAGATCTCAGTTAACCTAAATAAACCCCCTCTCTGATAACCTACAGAGGGGGTTTTTTTTATAACGCGCGCCTTTTCTCTGGCGTTTTTAAGGGTAAACTTCTTTTTAAATTCCTTATCTGAGAGTTTCGAAAGAAGTCTATTGAAAACCCGTTCGCTTCATTGCATAGTAGCAACATGCGATTTATGTGTACTTTGTTTTTATTGTGTGGTTTTTGCTTGAAAGGGCTTTCTCAACAAAGCATTCCTCCCCAAAGCTTAAACAAAATTGAACAGAATCTTAATAGTATTGAAACTTTAAAAGCCCGCTTTATTCAAAAAGACGACTCCCAAACCTTATTGAGTGGCACTTTTTATTTAGTGCGCCCTTGGAAAATTAGATTTGAATACGATAGTGATGCCCCCTACCTTATTGTAGGTGATGGAAATTCATTAATTTACGAAGATTATATAACTCAACATGTGACCTTTTTTTCCGCTGAAACGCTCCTCCCCCCTCTCTTGACCAAGAAAAATATTTCCTTAGAACAGGATGTGAAGATTTTAAAAAGCTGGATTGAAGATGGTAGCTATTTCCTTTTGATTAAAAATGATGCAGGCGGGCAAATTTTATTTGAATTTGGAAAAGACCATCATTTAAAGGGGTGGACAACCCACGATGCTTTTGGGAAAAAGATAAAAATCTCTTTCCTACGCTTGGAAAAAAATATCCCTCTTTCAGATGAACTCTTCACCTATCGACGCTCTCCTTCTCTGCGAAAAAATAAGTCTTCTCTATGATATACCTATAGTTAATAGCCTATAAAATGAGCAAAAATATAGAACTCGATTATTCCCTCGTGACTCCCCCGTGCTCCGACACGGGGGCCCATAGCCACAGCCGTATTGCTGATTTTTTAGTGGACTCTCGGGTCACGCCCGAGAGAA
>JBMDXI010000165.1:0-3338 GCA_048595075.1 Alphaproteobacteria bacterium | reverse complement strand
CTTCCTCCCTATAGTCCAGACCTTAACCCTATCGAGAAAAAATGGGCTCAAGCTAAAGCACGTCGTAGAAAACTCCGTTGCTCCATCGATCAACTCTTTCTCGACCCTACACTATGATACTTTTATATGGGATCGACTATAGCAGCCCGATAGCCGGGTAGATATTGGTGAGAACTCAAAAAAGCCTTGATATCATTTTTATGTTGAGACAATAAAACAGGGGGCAGCAGCTTCTTGATAGCCAAAATATCTTCTTGCCGCCATCCCAAGCTTTCTAGTTTTTGTTGAAGCGACGATTTATTTTTTTCTACCACTACATAATCATCTTGTTCTTTCATTTCATTGGGCAGGGTATCCGAATAGTCCACTAGAACATTTCCATCTGCATCTATAAGCATTTGGTTGTTACTATCGACAATTGTGGAAAAGGAGGTAGTTGATAAGAAAACACAGAAAAAAATAAAATATAAATAGGCCATGTTTTTTGCTCCCTTATTTTTACTATGAGGAGAAAAAAAGATGAAAACAAGAACAAAAGGAAGTTGTTTATTATTTTTAGAAGTTAGTATAGTATCCCCTTCACATATTATATTCTTAGAAAAATGAAATTTTTAGACCAAGTTAAGATTTATTTAAAAAGCGGAGATGGCGGCAATGGATGCGTCAGCTTTCGGCGCGAGAAGTTTATTGAATATGGCGGGCCTAATGGGGGGGACGGCGGCCGCGGGGGGGATATTATCTTCCAAGCAGTTGATAACCTGAATACCTTAATTGATTTTCGCTACCAACAGCATTTTAGAGCCCAGCGTGGACAAGACGGGATGGGACGCAACTGCACCGGTAAAGATGGAGAAGACCTTATTATCAAAGTCCCCACCGGCACCCAGATTTTAGCGGAAGATAAAGAAACCGTTTTAGCTGATCTCCACATCCCAGGGCAAACTTTTCTGATTGCTAAAGGGGGGAATGGGGGCTTCGGAAATGCCCACTTTAAATCGTCAGTCAACCAATCACCTCGCCGCGCGAATCCGGGTTTAGAAGGCACCGAATTATGGGTATGGCTCCAGCTTAAATTGATTGCCCACGTCGGCTTAGTGGGTCTTCCGAATGCAGGTAAATCCACCTTTTTGCAAACCGTCTCACGGGCACGGCCTAAAATTGCTGACTATCCATTTACCACCCTTCATCCCCAATTAGGGGTTGTTTTTATTGATGATCAAGAATTTATTATCGCGGATCTTCCTGGGCTTATTGAGGGGGCCCACACAGGTGCAGGCCTGGGCACGCGCTTTCTCAACCATGTGGAACGGTGTGCCGTGCTTCTTCATTTAATCGACGGAAGCCAAGACAATGTGCTAAAAGCCTATAAAACTATTCAAACTGAATTAAAAGAATATGGACATGGGTTAATAGATAAACCCCAATTGGTCGTGCTCAATAAGATCGATCTCCTGACGCCCCAAGAATTGACCCGCAAAAAGAAAAAATTGGAAGACTCTCTTAAGCAAAAAGTCTATAGTATTTCAGCAGCTCAGCATGAAGGAATTAAACCCGTTCTTTACGCGTTACTTCACTATGTTCAACATCAGAAAAAAGAAAGAAAGGAATAAATTATGACTTATGTAGGTGGCATTGCCAAAGAACAATTGCGATCATTTTTACAGCGTATTGAAAAACTAGAGGAAGAAAAAGCCCAAGTTGCAGAAGGCATTAAAGAAATATATGCCGAAGCCCGCAGTGCCGGGTTTGATGTCAGCACTTTGAAAAAAGTTGTGCGCCTGGCTAAGGTAGAGGTGCAAAAGCGCCAAGAGCAAGAAGAACTCTTAGACCTTTACATGGAAGCTGTTGGCATGATTCCTAGCTCTGCCCCTGTAGAGGAAGTGGTCTGATATAAGAAGGCAGAAGACCATCCTCCTATAAAGATCCAGTAATTTGTTGACAGAAATTTCAAGAATTTTAATGAGATTACTCTGAGAAGGAGCACACATAGCTTGACTTTTTTAAGATAAAGCCTTCATAATTTAAGTATTAAATTATCGAAAGGGAGAGTTTTTCATGTTATTTTTGAAATTAAGCAAATTATTTTTGGGGGTTGTTATAGTTGTTGCTATCACCTCATATCAAGTTATCAATGCAGTCCCAGCAGGTTCAGCGGATACAGAACATGAATCTGAACTACCAAGTGAATCTTTTATTTTAAAGCGGCCTCCAATTTTAAAAGAGGAGATACAAGATCGCTTTAATCAACTCCTAGACGAACCGTGGAATTATAATGGACAAGATAGTTATGTATTATTTAACGAGCTTCCTTTAGAATACTTTCTGCGCTACATGATTAACCATAATCCTGAAAGAAAAAACTTCTATCTCATGGACATTGGGGCAGGGGATTTTCGCTGGGCTAAATCAACTGCAAAAGTGATTAAAGCCTTTATTGAAAAAAATAACTACGAAGACAAAGGGTTTCATTTTCATATTATTGGGTTAACTGGCAATAAGTTTTCATATGAAGAGTATATCTCAAATACTTCTTTTGAAGAAAAAAAACTGAATGATTATTGCACTTCTTACTTTTTTTCTAGTTTTCCCATTGAAAATATGGAAGTCGAGTTTAAAAAGAGAGGACTAAGAGGGCGTTTTAATAAAAATATAGATTTTATCGTTTCCAATATGACATTTGTTCATTTCAATGATCCTTTAGGGGACTTTATTCAAGCGTGCAATTTCTTAAGACCTAAAACAGGCTTATTTAGTATGGATGGTTTTCAGATTCTCTCTACTAAAACTGCAAAAAAAACTCCTCCCAATAAGGCTTTGGACTATATTAAAGGTATTGAATATTTACAAAGTTGGGGTGGTTTTTCTAACAGTAAGTTACAGTCTATTTTAGTTCGCAGAACATCTGATAGCCCTATACTTCCTTCGTTTATATACTCTGACAAGACCTCTAGACTAATGAATGTTCAGGGGGCTGGACAGGAGTTGATCGTACCTATTTTTAACTTGCCAGAAGGGCATTCTGTTCCTGCGCCCACTCCTGACAATCCATACGGGCATGGAGTTTCTGGTAGTGAAAAGCTTTATAAGGAAATTCTAGTACCCTTTCCTAGCAGTCCAGAAGGTCAAGAGAGGATAGAAGAAGGATTCGCTTTAACCACGACCCCTTTCGTGAAAGAATTTAGACCCTTTCCCTAAGATATAGTTAATAGCCTATAAAATGAGCAAAAATATAGAACTCGATTATTCCCTCGTGACTCCCCCGTGCTCCGACACGGGGGCCCATAGCCACAGCCGTATTGCTGATTTTTTAGTGGACTCTCGGGTCACGCCCGAGAGAA
>JBMDXI010000164.1:0-3885 GCA_048595075.1 Alphaproteobacteria bacterium | reverse complement strand
TCGTCCCCCACCGGCCGTTAATGTTTTATCAATAGCTGAGAAAAGACTCCCCTGTCGTTCCCCTGTCTGGGTATAGTCGAGTTCTAAGTTGCGACGCGTTGCCGCATCAATTTGCAGAAAGGAATGTTGATGAAGCTTCTGGGGAGGCTGAAGTTGGGGAAAAGAAGATTTTTGGGTCAGGTCAATGTACTCTAAAACTGCCCCTGCTGCCATCAACTCAGGTTCAGAAAAATCCCCAAAAATTTCTAAAGCTGATGTCTTAAAGCAATTTTCCAGCCGCTGCTGCCCATTCTTCAAATCAAAGCGCACGTCTGGCTGAACAGTCATCTTATTTTTATAAATCTTAAATACCTCGTATAACTCGGGATTTTTCAGCAATGCTTGGCTGATCAAAATCTCTTGAGGATTAAGGCGATAGAGGGCTGATTCAATGGCTGGCAGAGCAGTTGATTGTAGAATGAATTCCCCTGTTGAAATATCCACAGAGGCGATACCAATCACGTTCTTTTGCTCTTTAATAGCCACTAGAAAATTATTGGTCATCCCTTCCAGAAGGCTATCTTCTGTTAAGGTACCTGCTGTAATAATACGCACCACATCACGGCGTACAATGGCTTTGTGGCCTCTTTTCTTGGCATCTTCAGGTGTTTCCATTTGTTCACAAATAGCAACCTTAAACCCTTGCTTAATAAGGCGTGCAATATAATTGTCAGCACTATGCGCAGGAATGCCACACATGGGAACATCTTCTTCTTTCTGAGCCCGTCGCGTCAAAGTAATACTCAACGCTTTTGAAGCGATCAGTGCATCATCAAAGAATAACTCGTAAAAATCTCCTAACCGAAAAAGCAGTAAAACCCCTGGATGTTGCTTCTTAATTGTATAATACTGTTGAAGCATGGGGGTCATCCCCGCCAGGCTTTCTACAGAAGAATTGACTGCTAGTGTTTCCGCATTAATCATGCCCCTAATCTAGTCTATTTATACTTTTCTTAAAAGCGTTTAGTTGATAAGGGCGAAAGAATATAGCTGAATTCATTTAAGTGTATACGAGGCGCGAAGGTATGACACGCGTGCTGTGACGCACACCAGCGATACCTAGGGATAGCGAAGGATATTTAATCTGGAGCTAGGCACGTGGAGCGACGGGTACTTTAGAGGTACCCGAGCCCCCACATTGTAATGACTTCTAGCGCAGGGATTTTTTGTTGATACGCGGAAGGGCGGAGCGGACGTGTGCTGTGACGCACACCAGCGATGCTCTGACAAAGTAGTAGCGAAAAAGACCAAGTTAGATGGCGGAGAGAGAGGGATTCGAACCCTCGATACAGATTTTAGTCCGTATAACGGTTTAGCAAACCGTCGCTTTCAGCCACTCAGCCACCTCTCCAGGTATATAGGCTATACTAGGTTTAAAAGCCATGGGTTCGCTTGTCAATGTTTTTTTCAAAGAAGGAGACAACAGTATAAAATTTGTTACTTAAAGAGAAAGATTTTTTAAGAAAGAAAAGGCATCCTTTACCCCTATATTTTCCTTCATAAAAGAATGGCGCACATTTAGAACCACTTGAGAAGCAGGATATCCATACTGTTTATTAAATTTATAAAGGCTTTTTGAAAGAGAAGTGTCTGATAATTTTGCCTCAATTATTTGTTTAACTTTTTGATCCTCCACCAGCGCGAAATCTACTTTTTCGCCATCTTTAGTACGCAAATAAGAAAGGTTAATATTTTTTCCTAAAATATCTTGTTGATAATACACGTGCTTTAACAGACTGATTGCCAGTAAATTTTCAAATTTTTCTCCTTCTCCCCCACTCACTAACCCTGTATCAAAGAAGTAAATTTTTGGCTCTTTAAGAATAGAACGAGCAATTTTATAGCTATAAGGCAAAATTCTAAAAACAAGATACACTGCCTCTAAAATATCTACATAAGCTTTAACAGTAGAGGAAGCTATCCCCACTTCGTGTGCCAATGATTGATAGGAAAGGGGACTTCCCACTCGAATCCGCAAAAGTTCAAACACTTGCCGAAAAGCTTTCATATTAATGATATTTCCCACATCAAAAACATCGTTGCTAAGCAAGCCATTCACGTACTGCTGACGCCATCGCTGAACATCTGTTTGCAAGTCTAATAATAACAAGGGCTCAGGAAATCCACTTTTTTCTATTATATCCATAATAGTAAATTTCTCTTGCACCTGGGCTCCTTCCGCTATAGAAATAGGAAGCAATCGATGCCGAAAATATCGCCCCACTAATGAATCTCCGATAGATTCATACACATCCAATTGCGCACTCCCTGTAATCAATATTTTTAATTGATCCGGCTTTGTATCATACACCCCTTTTATAAAATTTTTCCAATTTGGCATCTTATGCAATTCATCCAATATCAAAAAATCTGTATTTATCGCCCACCCTTGAGTGTGAATAATCTCCCGATCTTTTATATTGTCATAAGATAAATAAAGAGGATATTGAAAATTGGACATAAGCTTTTTAGAAAGCCATGTTTTTCCTGATTGTCGAGGCCCTACTAAAAAGACCATCCTTTTTTGAATATCTTTTAAAATTATTTGTTCTTGAACACGTTTCATAAGACTAATTTAATGCATTTCTTAAAAAAGTCGAGTCTTTTTTGAGATTCATCTTAAAAAAGCCAGAATTCGCTTCTATCTATAAGCTATAAATATTCAATTATTTCAATAAAAAATACATAAATAAAAATTTAATCAAGGGGGTCTGACTAAATTTAATCAAGGGGGGTTGATTAAACTTAATTAACTGCCCACTTTTAAAAACACTGGCATCTTCAGCCCTTTTGAGTATACTCGTTCTCATGAAACGTTTTTGGTGTATATTCCTCCTTTCCTTTAGCTTGCATGCACAAGCCTCTTCGAATGCTGAGGTCTATCGCCTTTTAAATATTCTCAGCGATGCTTTCCGCTATATCCGCAATGATTATGTTAAACCTGTTTCTGATAAAGCCCTCATTGAAGCCGCCATCAAAGGGATGTTACGCTCTTTAGATTCTTATTCAGACTACATTAATGAAGAAGCCTATCAAGATATTTTAAAAGATTTAAAAGGGGGATACGCGGGAATCGGTATTGAATTCACCCTTGACCAAGACAAGTTAAAAATTATTACGCCTTTAGATAATTCTCCTGCCAGTGAAGCCGGATTAAAGCCTGGGGATATTATCCTAACTATTAATAAAGAACCAACTCAAGGACTTACCCTTTTTGAGATTTCTGAACGCCTTAAAGGGCATGCCCAAGAAGCCCTTACTTTGAAAATACAAAGAGGGGATGAAAAGCCGTTTACTGTTACCTTGAAACGAAAGAAAATCGTTTTAAATCCCATTACATGGAAAATTTACCCCTCGGCCGCTTATATAAGACTGAGCAGCTTTAATCACAGAGATACAGCAGCTCTTTTCAAAAAAGCGATCCAAGCTGTCGAAAGGAAATTAAAGGGGGATCTAAAAGGAGTTATCTTGGATCTACGCAATAATCCAGGAGGCGTTTTAGATCAGGCTGTAAAAATTGGTGACCTCCTCATTGATAAGGGCACTATTGTGACAATAAAAGAGCGCAAGTCAGAAAACGACAAATCCTACACCGCAACAGCCCAACCAAAAATATTAAAAAATATTCCTTTAATTGTTCTCATTAATAAGGGAACCGCCTCTTCAGCAGAAATCTTAGCAGCAGCCTTAAAAGATCATGATCGTGCATTTTTAATGGGCACTACAACCTATGGCAAAGGCTCAGTCCAAACTATCCTTCCTATTCCCCCAGGCTATACAGCTATTCGTTTAACTACAGGCTATTATTATTCACCTTCGGGCTCTTCAATCCAAGGAAAAGGAATC
>JBMDXI010000163.1:0-10116 GCA_048595075.1 Alphaproteobacteria bacterium | reverse complement strand
TCTTAACCTTCATAGCTTATCTCTTCTATCCACTTCTTTATTCCATAGTTGAGGTTAACTAAATTTCTGTTAGAAAAGGGGGCAACTGTGGATAACACCTCTGACGCAGATGGGCAGACCATTTTAGCAGTTGCTGTTAGGTATGGAAAAATCGAAAATGTGAGACTTTTGGTACAAGCAGGCGCTATTCCTCAACAGGAAGATATCACCTTGGCTATTGAAGAAAATAAATATGAAATCGCTGACTTTTTACAAAAATACTTCAGTTAATTGAGCGTGAATAATTCCGTGAAATATCTGGAGATTTTGGTTATATAGCTAAATCAATATAAAGTGAGTAAAAATAGAGAGTTCAATTACCCCGTAGTGATTCCCCCGTGCTCGACACGGGGGTCTATAACCCTATATCTACAGCCATGTTGCTGATTATTTAATGGACTCTCGGGTCGGAGCCCGAGAGAATCACGAGGGGGGGGGTCTTATACTCACTTTAAATTGATTTAGCTATATATACTCCTCAAAAAATAACTAACCCACTTCAAGAATGAGGGACATCAAACCACTTCTCTGTGGGATTAATAAAAGTACGGGGAAGTGTTTTTAAGGTGGGTAAAATTTCTTCTACGGTATCCACAAATGTACATAATGTTTTATCTATTTTGGTTGCAAAATTTTCGGCCACCATATGGGTAATAAGATTTTTCATGGGGGTCCAGAATCCATATAAATTTCCCACCACAATCGGCTTATTATGAAGACCAATTTGTTTGCGTGTTAAGACATCAAAAAATTCAGCTGACGTACCAAACCCACCTGGCAACATAACAATAGCATCAGAGGCGGCAAACATCTTGGCCTGTCTTTCTTCCATGGTGTCTACCTTGATAAGTTCCGTAATATTTTGATTGCCCAGTTCATACTGCTCAAGATACGACGTAGTAATGCCTAAGACGTTGCCTCCTGCAGCCATGCAAGCATCAGAAAGAACTCCCATTAATCCCACACGGCCGCCGCCAAACACAAGGCGAATATTCTCGTTAGCTAATAATTCTCCAAACTTTTTAACAGGGGCAGTATAGTCCCGACTTATATGAACAGAAGAGCTGCAGTAAACGCATACAGAAGTAAGAGGTGCTACCATTTTATTTCATTGATTCAGCTTGCTCTTTTTGAGCAGCTTCCCGCGCTTGCATTACCCATGCCGGTTCTTGAGACGTGCTTGGTGAGGGTAATGGAGTTGTTGGCACTGTCATTTCTGGCCCTGCCCCTACGGATACCTCATCTGCATCAAAAAGATTCCCGTCAGAAGAAAGGGAAGATGTCTGCGGGGGCGCTGTTTCTTGAGAGGGTGCTAAGTTATCGATAGACATATTGGGATCAGTGGACATTTCTGGCGAAGACCCTAAATTTGCCACTTGCTCAGCAGCCGTGGCGTTGTTTGGCATGGGGCCACTAGCATTGGATTCTTCATTTTCTGAAGCAGGGAGATTGGGAGGAAGAAGGGCTTCCTTGAACTTTTCTTGCATAATAAGTTGTTCTTGGCGCCGCGCATTGGCCTTTTCTATAGACTGTTTTTCCTTCATTCTTTCCTGCTCTTCAGCCGTGGGGGGACGATCAGCAATGACCAACACAAAATCATTAGATCCATCAGAATTGGGCGACATAAATTGGTCAATCACCCATGCTTTTTTATAAGTCTCAATACAAATGACCGAGAAGTTGGGATCCGCGTCTTGGACTTGATACGTGCGTACTAACGAGGAAGATTTAAGGCGCGTATCTATCTCTAACCAATTGGTTTTAGGAAGATAAATCAGGATCTTATTTTCGTCAGCCATCACATCAAACTTAAAATATTCTCGAAAAGCCGACGTGACAGAGAACCAAGTGGTAGAATCTTTTTGCTCAGCAACCCGGATGGACTTAACTGAATTAGGAGCAGGTGGCCATATTTCCACAATAGGATTGTTGATAGTAATAGACGGGGGAGCAGGCGGCTCCGCAGGTTCTTCTATCTCAGGCTCGGGTTCTGGGGGTGGAGGATCTTCTGTTAATAAATCCACCACAAATTGATACTGACCCGATGGCAAAGTTTGCAACCCTGACCCGGCTAGAGTTGTTACCGGTTTACATGAAAGCGTTAATGTTCGAGGAGTATCGGTAATATCATTGAGTTGATATTTCTCAAAACCACCTTGAGGCTGTTCCAAAGAAAGGGGGATTTCCCAAATAGTATCCTCAGGAGATTCAATGATCACACTATTGGAATCAGGAACAAGGCGAGCATACAAATTCACTGGCTTCGATAAAATTAAAGCAATACGTGTTTTATTATCTTCGTACCCAATTTGAATATCTGAAATAACCAGATTAGGGCGCGCATTTACCCCCGCAGCCCACACTGCTATCCATACATATACGAAGAGGAACTTTTTTAACATAGCCTTCCTTTTATATAGCTGAGAAAGTTTAAAATGAGTACGAGAAATTCGGAGCGAACATGTACTGATGTACATCAGCGATGAATATCGACATAATAATTTTATAAATTTCCAGCTATAGCATACCCTTTCTAAACTTCTATTGCCCCTTTGCTTCTTCGTTAAGTTTAATTTTACTACAAGGTGTCAAATATAGCAAAGACACTTTATGAAAATAATACTTTAAGAGGAAAAGCTATAAAACACCCCTGTTGGAGGTGTAAGTACCCACACCGGGATAAGGTCTTTCAACATAGAAGGAACTATGGTTGAACCTTTTAAATGATTGAGAGGCACCCACTTAAAAGCGCAATTTTCTTCAGGAGAAATGGGCAACGACGGATAAGATAACTGAGAAGACGTTGCAAAAAAAAGAAAGTTATATTCGTGCTGCTCGCTCTCTTTTCTTTTAAAAAAGTGTTCAAGAACCCCTATGTATTGGGTGGTGTCAAAGACAAGTCCTGTTTCTTCCAAAAGTTCTCTCCTAAGAGCTGCTTCTGCTGGTTCGTTCCACTCCACATGCCCTCCTGGCAAATTCGTATAAATATGCTCAGTCGGCGGATGATACGTTAACAAAACATGGCCTTTGTCGATGATAACAGCCCGACTTATAAGATGAATGGAAGAAACATTCGTCATTACCGTCGCTCGAATAGTTTTTCTATATCTTTTAAGTTGAGAACAATGTGGGTTGGACGTCCATGATTGCATTGACCAGAATAGGGTGTTTTTTCCATTTGCCGCAACAATTCATTCATGTCAGTGACATTCATTTTGTGACCTGCGCGAATACTGCCATGACAGGCCATTAAGGAACAAATCTCGTGGATTTTTTCTTCTAACGTTGAAGACAAGCCCTCTTCTACAATTTCTTCTGCCAGGTCTTTTATTAATCGCTTCACATCACATTTGGCCAATATGGCAGGCACTTCCCGAACTAAGACAGAATCTTCTCCAAAGGGTTCGAAAACCAGGCCTAAAGATTGCAAAGCATCCGCTTGCTTTACAAGCCCATTAAATTCGTTTGCAGGGAGTTTAATCACTTCTGGAATAAGTAAAAGTTGACTTTTAGGGCCTGCATTTTTTATAGCAAGTTTCAATTTTTCATAGACAAGGCGTTCGTGAGCTGCATGTTGATCAGTGATAACGATTCCTTTTTCCGTCTGGCTAATGATATAAGTTCCATGAACTTGGGCGCAAGCAGCTCCTAAGGGATGGGATAATTCCTGTTGTTGAATTTCTACGGCTTGAACACGTGCGGAAGGCGCGAAATAAATCTCAGCGGGGTCATGGGCTGATAAGTGTTCTGGTCTCCTTAACGGTAACTGCCGGGACCCGCTAGAAGCTGAAAACAGGGGCGCAGCAAACGAAGGAGATTTTCTCTCGGGTGAAGATGAGTGACCAGAAGGTCTGAATTTTTCTAATGTTTTTTCGCCTACTGTATTCGAAGCCCGGTGAGCCATTTGAGCCAGCGTTTGTTTTAATCCCCCCACTATTAAAGACCTTACCAGACCTGTCTCTTTGAAACGCACCTCTATTTTAGCAGGGTGCACATTAACGTCTAACTCACGAGGGGGCAATGTCAAAAAAAGGCTTACTAAAGGATATCGGTTATGAGCTAAAAAGTCTTCATAGGCTGCGCGCACTGCCCCCATCAGTAATTTATCTTTAACAGGCCGACCATTGACAAAAAGAAACTGATACTGAGCATTTGATCGATTCAATGTAGGAAGTCCTATAAACCCTTTTAAAGAAAGGTCTTCTCGTTCAATCGTCACAGGCAAAGAATTATGAAAAAATTCCTCTCCCATAATTTCAGAAATACGCTTTAATTGTCCTTCCACCGTAAGAGACTGTGTGTCATATTTCAGGATATTTTTCTGATCTGTTTTAAGAGTAAAAGCTACATGCGGATAAGCCATGGATAATCGTTGAAGGACTTCTACTATATACCCTTGCTCGGTTGTAGGAGTCCTTAAAAATTTTAGCCGTGCAGGGATTGCATAGAATAAATCTTTCACTTCAATTTTTGTACCGGAGGACATGGCAACGGGCACTGCATGCCCTAGCACCCCCCCTTCCACTGAAAGTTTATATCCCTCCCCCTCTTCATGTGGGCGGCTTTGAATAGTCAAGCGGCTGATGGCCCCGATAGAAGGAAGAGCTTCCCCTCTGAATCCTAAGGTTTGAATATTGAACAAATCTTCGTTAGGCAATTTCGACGTTGCATGGCGTTCCACACACAGGCGCAAATCCTCTATGCCCATACCTTTGCCATTATCTACCACACTTAAATAGCTTGCTCCCCCATCCCTTAAGGTAACCTCGATATGAGTAGCCCCTGCATCAATGGAATTTTCAACAAGCTCTTTGACAACTGAGGCTGGTCGCTCTACAACTTCTCCAGCTGCGATTTGGTTAATAAGATGAGAAGGTAAAAGCCGAACTTGACCCATGGTGGTTATCCTGAATGGTGATTATCACGTTCTTTTATCTGCCTTAGCAAATAAGATTTTGCCAGTTTTTTTCCCTGCTCCACCGCTAATTGATCAAAAGGATTAATCTTATATAAATCTGCCATAATGATGGTTTCTATCATGAAATGCATCATCAAGGCCCCCATCGATTGTTCATTCAATTCTTTTAAATGAATATGACGCGTGGGGCGGTTGTTATCAATAAGTGTATCAATGGTGGCTTGTTGTTCTACCTCCAGCAAATCTGCCATGGTTGCATTCATCAAAAAATCCACCTTAAGTCCTTGCACCATGTCAGGTAATACTTTTGAACCACGTAGGGAATGGTCTGTTGTTATGATGGTAAAAAATTTATCTGCAGGGCCATCTAAGTAAAGCTGTAGTTGACTATGCTGATCTACAGTTCCCAAGGCATCAATCGGGGTTGTTCCCTTTCCTTGCTTTCCCAAACTTTCAGCCCACAGTTGACGGTACCACTTAGAAAATATAGCGAGTCGGTCTATATAAGGCATGAGAACGGATTGGGAAATGCCTTGCTTGGTCGCTAATATATACTGAGTAGCAGCCCCTAAAACAGGAGAAAGCTCTAATACATTCTCTTCATTCAATATTTTATCCAAAACGGAAGCAGCTCCTTCGCGTATGGAGATGGGATTTAATCCTACTAACATAGCAGGCAGAAGACCCACTATAGACAATACGGAAAAGCGCCCTCCTAAATTAGGATCATGCTCTAAAAAAGGAATTTCCCATCGATCTGCCAATAACTTAAAGGGGGAGGGTTTATTTTCCGTTAAAATCACAAATTGATTTTTTAAAGAATGAGACCCAATTTCTTTCAACCATTTTTTGGCTAACTGAAAAAATTGGACCAAGGTTTCAGGAGTGGTGCCAGATTTAGAAATGGCAATTACTGCTGTAGACTGCATATCTAATTTCGGAAGCAACACAGAAAAGGTATGAGGGTCAATATTATCCAAGAAATGCAGCTTAAGTCCCCCATTGAAAGCAAGGGCACTCAGAGCTTTCCCCCCCAAACTAGACCCACCGGTTCCTAAAATAATGACATCAGAGAAATCATCCTGCAGTCGTAAAACTAACTCTGTTATCTCTTGAATATCTTTACGAAGATAGGGCTGCAACAACAGCGGCAACGATCTATCAGCATAAGCTTTTCTCAACGTTTCAACCGAATGCTCTAACGAGGTTCCTAAGGGCTTAATAAAATCGTTCAGCGCCCCTTCTGGAGAGGTACTGTTTTTAAAACAACCATGTAAATTGTGTTCATACATTTTGAAATCTATCTTTTCTAGTTTTCATCTTCTAAGGGGTCAGAAACAGCAGAAGAATTTTCTTTTATTGCTTCTTTTTCTTCCTCAGGATTAATAACTTTTCCTTTTTTAGGTTTTTTCCAGAACAGAATACTTTTTTGAATTTTTTCCCGCAGACTTGGTTCATGATGAGCTTCCCGGTCAATCGTTTCTCTAATATTATCTTGTTTTTTTTCCGTTGTGCCTATTTGTTGTAAAAGAATCGTCTCACTTTTACTGACAGGAGTATTTTTTGAAGGGGAAGAGTTCTGAACAACAATCTGTTTTGTTTTTGTAAGAATAGATTGGTGCTGAGGTCTTCTAGCCCCCGGTTTAGGGTCTGTTAAAACACATTGCTGAGGGATTTCTAAAGATTCGTGTTTTAAAGATTCATATTCATTGGGCGCCTCCCGATCAATTCCCACATATTCCCGCACTGATGAACAGCTGGAAATAATCACCATTAACAACAAAAAATAAAAATTCTTATATCTCATATTTATCACTTATGGTTCACCTTAGTTTTCGTCCACATGCGTGTCAACTCTCTTTCGAATCGAAGGGATAAAATTTCATGAATACGAAAATTTTTAAAAACTTCTTTAGGATAAAATAAAGGGTTATTCCTTAAGGAAGCCGGCAGATACTTTAAGGATTTTTCATTAGCTATAGGTATAAGTAAATATTCACTATTCTTAGCAGCTATTTCGGGGCGCAGCATAAAATCTATGAATTTATAGGCATTCTCTAAATGAGGGGCCTTCTGCGGAATAACCATTAAATCACACCATACTCCTTGGTATTCTTTAGGGATAAAAAATTGAATATCAACCTGTTTTTTTGAAGCTTTGGCTTCTAATTGAGCCCGCAACGCTTCCCCTGACCATATCTGCGTTATGCACACTTCTCCGTTGAGAAGATCATTGATTAACCGCCCCGTATTAGATGTAAAATGCTTAATATAGGGCCGCAGTTCATTCAGCACCTCATAGGCTAATTTGATTTGAGACATATCTCCATAATGAGGTACTATTTTCTTATAATATAAAATAGATTCTACCAAGTCTTGGGGATAGTCTAATAAAGAAACCCCACATTGAGAGAGTTTTTTAATATTCTTGACATCATACACAAATGAGAGACTAGATGGGTGCCGTCCTTTTGCACCAAAAATTTTTCTGATTTTTTTTGCATCATAGGCAAATCCTGTGACCCCCCAGGAAAATGGGATTCCATAAGTATTGTCAGGGTCTAACTTATTAACTAAATGAAGGATATCTTTATCTACATTATCCCAATTTTTAAGTTTAGATTTATCGAGGCGAGTGAAAATTTTATCTTTCAATTGAACTTGCCTTCCAAAGAAAGGGGTGGCAGAGGGCATAACAATGTCATATCCACATTTACCCGTTAACAGCTTGGCTTCCAATATTTCATCACTTTCATAAAAATCCATATGGACTTTTATGCCAGTTTCTTTTTCAAATTGCCTAATAATATGAGGATCAAAAGTCCCCGCCCATGTATAAATAGAGACTCTATTATCGGGAACCTGTGTGTTAGAAAATAAACCATAGCAAGCACCCCCTATCACTGCTATTCCCATCACTACTGATAAAAAGATAAAAAGCTTTTTCATGAAGGCTATGATATCACACTACTTTTATAGATATATACATAAATTCATTTAATTGTAGAGAAGGCACGAAAGGGAGCTCTCCCTCAACGTCGCGCTGTACCCTTTAAACAGTCTATCATCCTGCAAGTGGGCAATTGGGGGAAATCGGAGGATACTACGGGCGGAAGGAATTGGCTATATTATTGGTAGCGGAGGAGGGACTTGAACCCCCGACCTATGGATTATGATTCCACCGCTCTAACCAGCTGAGCTACTCCGCCATGACCAATATAGCAAAGACACTTTAATTGTATACAAGCTGGATTTTACTTCACTTCGTTCACAGCTTCCTCGCCATGACAGCGAAAGATACAACGTCGTTACAATTATAAGAGACGCGCTATACTTGATCTATAGGCGTTGAATGCGGTAGTGTCAATACATGGACACAAGAAAAATTAAAATATCCCCTTCTATCCTGGCTGCCAACTTTGCCAACTTAGGGGCAGAAATACAAGCAGTTGAGTCTGCAGGCGCTCATTGTATTCATATTGATATTATGGATGGGCATTTTGTGCCCAATCTTACAATGGGACCTGGTATAGTTCAATCTATTCGATCTTGTACGAAATTACCCTTTAAAGTTCATTTAATGGTGACAAATCCACGCTTATTTTTAGAACCTTTCGCTAAAGCCGGCGCGGATATGCTGATTACCCATGCTGAGCTCCCTGATATCCAAGAGTGCATCCGCCACATTAAAGCCCTGAATAAAAAAGTGGGACTCGCTTTAAATCCTGAAACACCGCTTGAAAAGGTATTGCCTTATTTGTCTCAACTTGATCAAGTGCTGATAATGACAGTATCTCCGGGCTTTGGTGGACAAAGCTTTCAGCAGCGTCCGGTGGAGAAAATAAAAGCGCTGCGCCACTATTTAGATGCTCACCATCTTACTTTAGAATTAGCTGTGGATGGGGGGATTAATGAAAAAACAGCGCCTCTTGTTATTCAGGCAGGAGCCGATGTTTTAGTTGCAGGTACCAGCATCTTTTCGCAAAAATGTGAAGATTATGGGCGGGCTATCGCTACCTTAAAGAATTTTTTCTAATTTTTTGCGGGGATTTTCTGGAAAAGTCGTTTCCCACAGGTGTAACAGGCGGCCCAATTCATCATTCATGGGGGGGTAGATGACTTCTAAATGGACAATTCCGTCCCCTTGAGATCCATCTGCCATGTGTATGCCTTTCCCAGCCAGGCGACAGGGCGACTGCAAAGGGGCCAGAGGGGGAATGTTCACAGAAGCAGGCCCATGGATGGTAGGAATTTGAAAGACTCCCCCTCGGATATACTCAGGCACTGTGAGGGGATATCCTAAGATAATGTCTAATCCATCACGAACAAATAAAGGATGGTCTGCTACTTGCACCGTTAAGACGATATCTCGGTTATGTCCGTGGCTTGTATCAGACAATCTTAATTGCTGATTATGAGCAATCCCTGCAGGAATATGAATGTCTAAAGACTTTTGATCAGGCGTCCCCGTTAAAATTATTTTTTTAGCAACGCCATGGCAGGCTTCCAAAAACGATATTTTTAAAATATAAGCTAACTCTTGATTTTTTCTATAAAATGAAGAGGCTGAATTTTTAAAAATATTATTAAGTAAATCTTCTGTTTTAAAATTATAAGAGGGGGACGAGGGAGCTATTTTTTGAAGTTGAATAATAACCTCATAGGCGTGGGTGATTTCTTTAAATTTCTCAGCAGCATGGGTATTGTTGGGGTTGAGATCGGGGTGGTAAAGCTTCACCAATCGGCGGTAAGCTGTTTTAATTTCCTCCTCTGTGGCTTCTTGGGAAAGACCTAAGATAGCATAAGCATTTTCCATGTTTTAATAGTAGCATTACTCTCCCTAAGATTCAAACAAATCCATAGAATTTATTCTATCTAAGAGCGTCTTTCCTTTAAGATATCTTGCGATTGGCTTTAAGAGCTTGTTCTAAGAATCTTGCTGTATAAGCTGCTGTATATTCCTCAGTAAATTCATGGTTCTCTCGTGCAGTTTGCAGTTGTTGTTTAACTTGAGCGATGATTACATTATATTGGATGGCTGGAATATCCGTCATAAGATAGGCTACCAGACATAAAATATCTATTCTTTCGAATCCTTCTATAGAAGGAGTAAGAAATTGGTCAGTTTGCCCTAACACCATACTTCTTTGAGAAAGGGG
>JBMDXI010000162.1:0-13685 GCA_048595075.1 Alphaproteobacteria bacterium | reverse complement strand
AAAACTGTCAATAGGAAAAACGCACGCCACTCTTGGTGCAAGCAATCCACCACCCATCCACTAAAGCTTGATAAAGACGTAGAGAGCGACCACAAAGAAGTGAGCAAAGCAAATTGCGGCGCCGCAAATTCTAGCTTACATAATCGAGAAAGATAGACAAAGAAGGTTGCTGTTGTCATGCCGCCCGTGAGGTTTTCAAGGGCAACAGTGCCATATAGCACAGACAAATCATTTTTAGCGTAAGCCAGAACAACAAACATAAAATGCGCACAGGTATGCAAAAAACCACACAAAAATAAGCATTTGAAGATGGACAAACGGCGTACGAGAGCACCTCCCACAAATCCCCCGATAATAGTCGTAAAAAACCCGAAAACCCCCGTTACAAACGCAATATCTGTTTTCGTAAACCCTATATCTAAATAAAATGTCGAGACCATATTATTAATCATGGCGTCTCCAAAGCGATAAGTAACTACAAATGCAAAGGCAATGGGCCAAAAGCGAGAGCGATTTGTAAACTCTTGAAAAGGCAGGAGAACAGTTTGATAAAGAGTATTAGAACGGGCGTGGGGCCGAATGGGCTCAGGGTTTAGGAGTGTTGCAATAATACCTACACTCACCAACATTGCCATCACCATGTAAGCGATAGGCCAACTAAAGTTGTGGGCTAAATACAAGGGCCCTGCTTTTGCAACAAGCGACCCCAATCGATAGCCAAAAATAAGCATACTAATCCCTGGCCCTGTTAAATCTTTGTTTAATGTCTCAATACGATAGGCATCAATGATGATATCTTGGGTTGCAGCCAGAAAAGCTAATCCAAAAGCAATAGCACCTGTTTGCCATAAGTGAGAGGGCGATGGGTTAGAATGGCCCATTAGAAGAAGGCCTAAAAGCAAGCACACATGGACTAACAGTAACCAACTACGTCGTTGACCCAAGGGGTGTAGAAAAGGCAACCTGACCGAATCCACCATAGGGGCCCATAAAAATTTCACCACATAAGGAAAACTAACCAGTGCATAAAGGCCGATACTTGTATGATCCACCCCAATTTCTTTTAACCATACTTGAGGTGTGGTTACAGTCAAAAAATACATCATGCCATAAGGAAAGCCAAAAAAGCCGATACTTAAGACACGAGGAGATAGATAAGCGCCCAAAAAACTTCTGGTGAAAATTTCCATTTGCTGTTCCTAGTATATCTATTTTAAATGAAAAACCGGATTTTTGAATAAAAAAACGTTAGGACTCTCTGGTGCTTCCCGCCATCCCTTTGAGAGCTGTTTTTTATTAATCCTGTTTCTCAGCGCGTTTTCGTTGATTAGGGTCTAAATGTATTTTCCTCAGGCGCACAGACTTTGGTGTCACTTCAATAAGCTCATCCCGCTCTATATAAGAAATTGCTTCTTCCAAATTCATGGAACGAGGTGGCGTCAAGCGAATAGCATCATCTTTTCCTGATGCTCGTACGTTAGTTAACTTCTTTTCTTTTAAGGGATTCACCTCTAAGTCGTTAGGACGAGAATTTTCTCCAATTACCATGCCCATATAGACATCATCACCGGGGGAAATAAATAAGACCCCGCGCTCTTCAATATACCATAAAGCATAAGCAACAGCCCTTCCTTGATCTGTAGAAATAAGGACTCCGTTACGACGCCCACCTATATCGCCCTTATAGGGGCCATATCCATGGAAAGACCTATTCATTGTCCCTGTTCCCCGGGTATCTGTTAAAAATTCGTTACGGTATCCAATAAGTCCTCGGGTCGGAATAATAAACTTGAGACGTGTCTTGGCACCATCAATGGGATGCATATCTAAAAGTTCCCCCTTACGAAGACCGATTTTTTCAACCACAACACCTACATAAGGCTCGTCTACGTCCACTTGAAGCTGTTCCATAGGTTCCAAGCGCTCCTTGGTTGTCTCATCTGTTTTATAAAGAACACGCGGACGACTGATAGAAAGCTCAAAACCTTCTCGACGCATCGTTTCAATAAGGACGCCTAATTGCAATTCTCCGCGTCCTGCAACCTCAAACGCATCTTTTCCAGCAGTTTCTGTAACTTGGATAGAGACGTTGATTTCTTTTTCATGGAACAACCGATCACGAATCATCCGTGAAGTAAGCTTTTTCCCTTCTTTTCCAGCAAGCGGAGAATCATTTACCCCAAATGTCATAGAAATAGTGGGGGGATCAATAGGAGTGGTTTCAAGGGCTTCTGTGACATCTAACGCACCAATGGTATCCCCTACTGTTGCCTCCGATAAACCAGCAAGAGTCACGATATCGCCAGCTTCAGCAGATTCTACCGGAATTCTATTCAAGCCGCGGAAGGCCATGATTTTAGTGATTTTTCCTTGCTCTTTCACCGTGCTATCAGGGGCTAAAACTTTTACAGGCATATTAACTGAAACTTTACCCGCAGCAATCCGACCTGTTAAAATGCGCCCTACGAATGAATCATACTCTAAAATAGTGCTTAAAAAGCGGAAGCTACCATTTTCATCCACTTGCGGGGCAGGAATATGAGAAGCAATCGTTTCAAATAAAGGCTGGAGGTTTTCCCGTGGATCTTTTAAATCACGAACAGCCCACCCTTCCCGCGATGAGGAATAAATAATGGGGAAGTCCAACTGCTCATCAGTAGCATTGAGAGAAACGAAAAGATCAAACACTTCGTTTAATACTTCCTGAGGACGACCATCAGGGCGATCAATTTTGTTCACAAGCACAATAGGCTTTAATCCTTGGGCTAAGGCTTTTGTCAAAACAAATTTAGTTTGGGGCATAGGACCTTCTGCAGCATCTACCAACAGAATCACACCATCTACCATACTTAGGATGCGTTCAACTTCGCCCCCGAAATCAGCGTGCCCTGGTGTATCCACAATGTTTAAGCGCAATCCACCCCATTCAATGGAAGTACATTTGGCAAGGATCGTGATCCCACGTTCTTTTTCCAAATCATTGGAGTCCATGGCCCGTTCTTCCACCCGCTCATTCGCACGAAAGGTGCCACTCTGATGTAATAGGGCATCGACAAGAGTTGTTTTTCCATGGTCGACATGCGCAATAATTGCTAAATTTCTAATATTTGACATTTTATAATCCTATGTTTATAGCAACTCTCTTACCATATAAGAAAGAAAATTCCCAGTAATAATGTGTTGTTTTAAGTTATTTTTCATTTTTTTAACTAAATGCTTGATTTTCACCGCAACAATGATTACACAAGAAAGAGAAAATTATTCTTTCGACAGGTCCCCATCGTCTAGAGGCCTAGGACGTTGCCCTTTCAAGGCAGCAACACGGGTTCGAATCCCGTTGGGGACGCCATTTATTCTCTTAAGACTTTTCTTAAACCTCAGTGGTTTGTTTGATAACACTTCCCAATGTTTTTTCTGCTTTAGCAATAGCTTTTGAGAGGGAAATATTTTTTACTAAAGAAATTTCTTGCCCCATTCTTTCCATCGCTTTTTTGAAAAGAGTTAATTTACTGTAGCTATAGTTGGTATCAGCTTGCGCCATTTCACGATTTAAGTCGCGCAACGCTTCTGCTAATTTTTTCACATTACCCGAATTAATCTGGGTTTCATATTGATCTTGGCGACGAATCCAAGGAAGTTTTGAAGATTTAGGAGGAAGGGCTAAAATTTTCAACGCCTCTTCAATTTCTACTTCAGAAGATAAAGGACGCAATCCACATGATTTTATTTTAAAAAGGGGAATTGTCACATTCATTTTTGACGTTTCAAAATACAACACCACAACATCGAGTTTTGTGCCCCCCAGGTCTTGTTGGGTAATTTTAGAAACAATACCTACCCCTTGGCCAGGATATACAATTGGAGTGCCTTCCTTTAAGTATTTTAAATCTTCCCTATTCATTTTCTATCTCTTTTCTTCCTGTGGATTTTTTTTACTATAGAAAATAGATAGGTATGAAAGTTGTAATTTCAAGGAGAAAAAAATAATTTTTTTTACTGTTCGTGGCTGAGCAAGGGAATCCCTGGATTTTTTGCGATAGCTAATTCTTTATAAATTGAGTAAAAAATGTATGCTTTACCCAAAAACGAAGCAAAGCAAAATCTACTTCATGCAAGACGTCCCAATGTTCGTATATTTTCTACGCTGGGGCCTTTTTACTCATCCCCGCCATATCCAAATACTTTTTTGCTTCTCTAAAATTTTGGGCTCCTCCCTCTGTCACACAGGCAAATGCATAAATCAGGGCAGATTCTGGTATTCCTTTATCAGCCGCAAATTTAGCGTATTTTTTTGCCTCACGAATATCTTTTTTTCCTCCCTTTCCTTCATAACATAGATGGCTATATAGATCGGCGGCACTTATTATTCCTTGCTCAGCCGCAAGCTGAGAATAGCGCCTTGCCAAGGCTTCTTTTTTGCTAGCTAGACACAAGAGGGCATAAGAATACTGTGCTTCAGGATTTCCTTTATCAGCAAGACGTTTATAGTATATTTTTGTCTTAGACACAGGATCATCGTTGTCATTGGCTAGAAGGGTTAGACCCACCCCTAATGGAACTAATAAACCTGGCCATAATGTCTTTGCCCATACAAATTTTTCATCTTGGTGGTTAGAATTATCCTGAGAATACGACAAGGGTTTTCCTAAAGAATGCGCTGTAGAAGTTTCAGCTTGGAGTGTAGAATGGGGAAGAGAGCTCGCTTTAAGAGACCGCGCGGGGAATAAGGAAGGAAATTTTCTAAAAAAAGAAATTAACCCTGATCCCCGATTGATAGAGGCTCTCACCCCTCTTGTTAGGGTATCACCTATTGCGTGTTGCATAGCGCTATGGGCAGACCAATTAAAAAAAATCCCTAAACCCATAATTAAAGCATATCTTAAAACCATCTTAACTCCTACTCTGTAAAGCTTAATTGTACCTAAAAATATCTTTTGAAGCAACTTTTAATTGGGCAAACAATAGCTAAAAAAGTTTATAGCTGAGAAAGTTTAAAATGAGGAACGAACGCTTGCTGACACACACCAGCGACGAATTTCGACGTAATAATTTTATAAGTTTTCAGCCATAGCTGAATTCATTTAATTGGAGTAAAAATGCCTCCCCCGGCCCCCCTTTCGTGACTCCCCCGTGCTCGACACGGGGGTCTATAACCCTATAACTACAGCCATGTTGCAGGTTATTTAGTGGACTCTCTGGTCACGCCCGAGAGAATCACGAGGGGGGGTCTTATACTCACTTTAAATTGATTCAGCTATATTGATAATATCCACCACCATTACTTGTAAAATATTGAATAAAATTAATCTTTCGAGGGAAAACATGGGTATACCCAAACTTCAGGAATATATATAGCTGATAAGATTAGGACAGCTTTTCGAAGGCTTGAATCATATAAGTGTTAAAAGACCCAATTTTGTCAATGACAGTTGGAATTGGAACCTTTTTATTAAACATTCCAAATCCAATAATATCACCTGGTTGAAGGGGGGTGGCCTTTAGTTTATCATCATGAATAAACCCATAGATATGATGTCCATCTCCGTTGAAGACAGACGCTTGGGGAGCATTCTTTATCTCTTTTACAACAGCCCCACGCCCTTCTTCTACCCTATCTACAACCCCAATATGCTTTATTTCCATGCCGTCTACAGTCGTCCCCAAGTACTTTTCTGCAGCAATTAAGGCAGGATTAGGCGCACTGGCGGGTGACACAGATGGCTCCACTGGATTTGAAACTATGGTAGCTGGTATTGCTGTTTTTTCAGGCGGCGTTGCAGAAGCCACCTTTGTAGGTACAGATTTTGAGTCTACCGCTTGAAGTTTCGCAATATTATTTTCTAGATCTTTAAGTTGTTTTTGCCGAAAAATAATCCGTGCTTTGGTCGTCTTCACCATATCAGGGCGGTTTCGTTGAGCCCATTTCTGCTGCGCTTCTTTTAAGCGCACTATATGTCTTTTAAGGGCCGCGGCTTTTCTGTTAGTATAGTCAAGGGCTTCCTGTTGTTGAGATACATCTGCATGGCTATACCATGGATTTAAAAGGAAAATAGCTATTATAAAACTTATAATTAAATTCATATAAAAACTTCTCGCCACACGTTTATTTTATTGCTCACTCCTTGGCTGTCCATCAAAAATTTTTTTCATTATTATATATTCCGTTTTTAAGCGATCTAATTCCTTCTTATGGTCAGTCATTCGCGCCTCTGTTCGCGCAATTCTGTCCGGCTTGTTAGGGGCGACCTGCTTGTTGGATGATTTATTCCATTCATCTACGATCTCTTTGGCAGAATAATAGGCGGCTTTTTTGTACTGTATTTCATCCCGTTTACGACGAAGATCAGCAGCTGTCACCCTACTATCGGGCCAAAAATCTTTCAAAGCTTTTTGAGAGGAAGAAAACCCCTGTGCAGCTGCCTTTTCAAACCATGCACGCGCTTCCTCTTTATTTTCTTCCACCCCTACTCCTTTAAAATAGGCAGCTGCCAAATTATGCTGGGCTTTTGCAAATCCCTTATTGGCCGCCATCGCATACAAAAAGGCTGCTTCTGTGGCATTTATTGGAAATCCTTTTCCATCCCGATGCATTTTACCCAACTCAAACATGGCTTCTGCTGATCCTAAATTAGCTGCTGTTTGAAAAGCCTGCTTAGCCGTTTCATAATCACCCTGTGCCAAGGAAGAAGTTCCTTGGGCGATTAATTCTTGCGCAGAAGAAGAAGGCTCTTGCTTGATTACAATCGCAGCTGGCTGAGCACTGCCCCCCCCTGCTGCTTGAGCTTGTACAGACTTTTGACGCAGTTCAGGGTCGCATCTATAAGCAATTTCCAAACGTTTTTGATAAACATCCGCAATTTTTTCAGGCGCATCCACCTGGTGGCCTTTTACATAAGCTCCTGTTGGGTCGTTTCTTGTATAAGTTTCCTTTTTTACATCCCCCAAAGCTTTAAATTCTTTTTTACACTCCGTAGACCACCCTACCTTCCGTGCTGTAAAAGCAGCTGTTCCATAAAGCGATCCATCACTATAAATAAGGGGGATGCCATCTTGACTGGTCACAATAACTTCTTTACGTGGCGCTATCTCTGCCTCAGTAGCCCATACTGCCCCACCACTTAAACCGATTAACACACAAAGACTTGGTAATTTTTTTAGTAAGATTTTTGTCATGTTCCGCCCTGTTTATTATTAATTACTAAAATGCTACCATAATAATTTTGACTTTGGAAATTCTTTTTTCTATGATGAATCCACAAAGAAAATATGATGTTAAAACTTGCCGAGACAGAATCCACTGACTTTATAAAGCCTATTCCCGTTAATCGTGAAGCAGAGCAAGCCTTGCTAGGCGCCTTACTGCACAATAACCTTTCCCTTGAAAAAGTAATTGATTTTTTAAAGCCAGAACACTTTGCTGATGGGATTCATGGCAAAATATTCCATGCTATTTGCAAGATTGTTGAACAAGGAAGCGTGGCAGACCCTATTACACTCAAGACTTTTTTTGATAAAGATGATCTCTTAAGTTCGGTGGGCGGTGGGCAATATCTTATAGAGCTAGCAGATTCCGTCGTTTCTTTAGGAAACACCCACCACTATGGCAAAACAATTTATGATCTGTATTTGCGGCGCCAACTGATTAATATCGGCGATGAAATTATTGAAACAGCCCGCTCTTTTAGTGTAGAGGAAACAGCGAAAGATCAAATCAAACAAGCTGAAGAAAAATTAGTCGATTTAGACATGAATGATGGACAACAGTCCCGCTTGCAAAGCTTTGAAACGTCCCTGACAGAAGCCCTTAAAATGGCAGAGATTGCCTATAAAAGAGATAGCAAAGTGGTGGGGGTCACTACAGGTCTTCACGATTTAGATAAATGGTTAGGCGGGCTACATCCTTCCGACCTTATTATTATTGCAGGGCGGCCTTCAATGGGGAAAACTGCTTTAGCCACCAATATTGCCTTTAATGCAGCCCTGGCGAAAGCTGAGAAAAAAACAGAAGGTGGGAATGTAGTCATTTTTTCTCTGGAAATGTCAGCGGATCAATTGGCAAACCGTCTTCTTGCCCAAGAAGCAAAAATCTCATCCGATCGCATTCGACGCGGTGAATTAAAAGCAACTGATTTCCCTTCTTTAATTGAATCCAGTCGTCGTATTAGCAAAATTCCCCTCTATATTGATGATACGCCTGCTCTAACAGTTGCAGGGCTGCGAATTCGTGCCCGTCGTTTACAACGACAAAAAGGCCTTGATCTTATTGTGATCGACTATTTGCAACTGCTTCAAGGGGGCAATGAAGAAAATCGCGTCCAAGAAATATCGCAAATTACCCGCGGATTGAAAGCCCTAGCAAAAGAATTAAACGTACCTATTATTGCAGCATCGCAGCTATCTCGTGCTGTCGAACAGCGGGACGACAAACACCCCCAATTGGCAGACTTGCGTGAATCAGGGTCTATTGAACAAGACGCCGATGTGGTCATTTTCTTGTATCGTGAAGAATATTATGAAGCCAGAAAAGAGCCCGAGCCAGGTACAGAAAAATACGGCATTTGGCAAGAAAAAATGGAAGCGGTTCAAAATCAAGCAGAAGCAATTATTGCTAAGCAGCGTCATGGCCCTGTTGGTACCATACGACTTTTCTTTGATGCACGATTCACTAAATTCGGCGATCTGGCTCAACAACGCTATTAAAGAGACAAACTTTTAAAACTTCTACTAGCCAAAAATTGCATGAGAGATTAGATTGAATATTAACTAGATGGTATAAAAATGCTTACAAAACAACAGTTTAAACTTTTATCTTTTTTAAAATCTTATCAGGAAGAACAAGGTATCATTCCCTCTTACGATGAAATGAAAAAAGGCTTGGGGATTAAATCAAAATCCGGTATTCATGCTTTAGTAAGCGCCCTGGAAGAACGCGGTTTTTTGAAAAGATTGCATAACCGTGCCCGCGCTATCGAAATTTTGAAGTTTCCTACCCTTCATCATTCCCCTGCTTCAGGACTAATGGCCCGTGAAGACCCGCTACCTGCTTCTGCCATCCCCGCAACTCAGCCTAAAATAGCAGGTATGATAACCGCCCCTTTTTTTGGAAAGCTCCCGTCAGTTGTTCCCATTTCCAACTTCTTGCAACCTAAGGAAATTCTTTCTCTTCCCCAATCTCTTATCAAATCCTATACCCCTGAGAAAGCCTCTCATTATATGTGCGTTGAAGTGGGAGGAGATTTCCTCAAAGACTCTGGTATCTTTGATGGAGACATTGTTATTTTAGAAGAGTCCTCTGAATTACGTCCTCATGAAATTTGCCTTGCTGTTGTCGATCAACAGGAAGTTTATCTGAAAAAAATAAGCCAGCAAGACAATAAAATCCAACTCTCTGCCAGCAATAAATATATGATGCCCTTAGTGTTTGATAAAGAAAAAGTAATGCCTAAGGCTTATCTTGTCGGGCTATTGCGCCGCTATTAATTTTTAGCTCGTCTATTTAAGCTGGAGGCGTCGTTACGTGGTCACTTGTGTACGTCAGTACACGTCGCTCCACGTGCCTAGCCCCAGATTAAATATCCTTCGCTATCGTTCGTCCTTCGTCGGCGCTACTTTTGCAGGAGCATGTTTACTAAATAAGTGGGCGAAAAATATGGCAAATGCCCCATTCCCCGTTACATTCCCCACGGTTAGAAATGGATCAAATAGCATATAAATAGCTGTAATAAACCCTTGCATTGTTGGATCAAACCCAAATAGCCCCTGCAGAATAGGCATGGCCAGCATCACCCCTCCACCAGGGACAGTGGCCCCTGCAAATTTTTGCAGCACATAATAACCTGTAAAGGTTAGATAAGTTTCAAAACTAGGGAAAGGGTGACCAAATGTCAGCAATGTTGCCATAATAAGCAAAGGCAGCGTAATACTATCCCCCACAGTATGAATATTAATGGTGGCCGGCACGCAAGCTTGCACCACCTTAGGGTATTTAGAGCTTTTTTCAGCCCCTTGCAAAACCAGTGGCATAGTAATGGAACTCGACATGGTGGTAAAGGCCGTCACCATCGAAGGAAAAGCATTTTTAATATAAGTTGCCCACGATCCAAACTTAAAATGGGCAGCTATCATAAACATGCCCGAGATATATAAAGCCTGCGCGACCACAGCAATCACTACAATGGGCGCATAACTTGTAAGTGCTTGAGATAGAATACCATCGTGTTCCATCTTCAACATAAAGCCAAAAATAAAAAGGGGTATCAGGGGAATAAAAATAGACCTTAAGAAAAAATTAGCAGCAGCTTTTAAACTTTCTGCTAATTTAACCACGCGTGGATAACGAAAATAGAAAAAAATAAGCCCTAGAATTGTCCCAGATAGCAGGGCATAAAGGTTAGAAACTTTATAAAAAGTGAAAATCTCCATGGCCTTTAAAGGCTCAACCTGAGAAGTGACCGGCTGAATCGAGGTCGCGTAAGAAAAACAAAACTTTCCTACCCCATAAGCATATAAACTACTCAGACCATTCGATAGAACAACTAATATCAATAATGTCAGTAAGAATAAGACGACATTATTTTCAAAACTTACAAGGCAAGCAAAAATATAACTAAAAACAATAAACGGCAGCACAAATACCAAAACTTCCTGGAGTTGTGTACTCACCGTATAAAAAAAGCTTTTATACGCAAGAGGAATCAGATGTCCTAACAAAAAAGTTCCCGCCACAATGATTAACAACTGCATGGGCAAACTTATTTTTAAAAATGAAAAACGTTTTAACATATTTTTAAATCTTAAAATCAATGCTATTGTATTTTTTAACTAAATTCAACCTCCTTGCTACGTAATTTTTATAGATTTAATATTATGATTGTATGAGAAGCGAAAAAGGGATAAGTTTAGGAATAAAATGTTATCCATATCTTTAGAGCATTACCTCTTATTAAGTTTAATCGTATTTTGCCTAGGCTTAGCAACAGTGATAAAAAATCAGCAAAACTTGCTCATTATGCTAATGGGGGCCGAGATTATGCTGCTGGCTTGCCTTTTAATTTTTGTATGCTTTTCAAAGCTCTATAATACAATTGAAGGGATTATATTTTCGCTGGTGATTATTGCTTTATCCGCTGTTAAGCTAGCCTTAGGAATTTCTTTGTTTATTCTGTACTTTCAAAGACATAAAAATCTTTCTATTAAAAAATTGATAATTTTAAAAAAATGATTTCTTTTTTAGCTGTTTGTTGTGTTTTTTTACCGTTTTTAGCAGGGGCAATCACTTTTGCAGCGAGTAAAAAAATAATAACCCCTTACTTACAAAATTTTTGTATTTCCATGCAAGGTCTGACGGCCGTGTTATCTTTTATTTTGCTCATCCTTTTTTTACATCATCCCACCCCTCTTTTTGTCCCGCTCTTTCATTGGATGAAAACTTCTTTTATCAGTATTTCGTGGGGGATTTATTTAGATAAATTCACTGTTTTCTTTCTGGCCCTTCTCAATATTCTCTCTTTCTTTATTTTTATTTATAGCATCAGCTATATGATGTACGAGTCTTCTCGCACTCGTTTTTACATTCATTTGAGTTTTTTGATAAGCGCGATGGCTTTCTTTATTACTTCTGAATCTTTAATACAATTGCTCTTTGGGTGGACATTCATGGGGATTTTTTCGTTCTTGCTTATCGGCTTTCGCTATGACCATACCCACCCCACTAAAGCAGCCTATAAATTTTTTATTATTAATAGAATAGGTGATATAACCCTCTTAGGCGGCATTATTGCTCTTTTCTTAACCTTTCATGATTTTTCTCTAGCAAATATTTTAAATAACTTAACACACTCATCTACGCTTCCTCCCCTTCATAATTTTTCTCTTCTTTCCTTAGCCAGTGTCCTTTTTATTATTGCAGCTATGGCTAAATCAGCCCAGTTCGGATTTCACACATGGCTATCTGACGCTACTGAAGCCCCGGTGCCTGTCTCAGCACTTTTACATTCAGTCACCATCGTTACTGCAGGAGTCTTTTTATTAATCAAGCTATGGCCCCTTTTAAGCCTTATACCTTTCATAAAATATGTTCTTTTATCTGTCGGAATAATGTCTGCTTTATTTGGCGCCACCACAGCCCTTACCCAAACTAATTGCAAACGTATTCTAGCGCTATCAAGCATTAGTCAAGTAGGCCTTATGATAATAGCGATCGCTTTGGGTAGCTATTGGGTTGCTTTTTTTCATCTGGTTATTCATGCTGTTTTCAAATCTCTTCTTTTCTTAGGCGTAGGATCAATTATCTATGCTTGTGAAGGGGAAAGTAATATTTTTGAAATGCCAAAACTTAAGTTCTCCCTTCCCTTCACTTATAGTTGCTTATGGGTAGGTATTCTCTCGCTAGGGGGCATGCCACTATTTGCCGGATTTTTCTCACAAGAAAAAATCTTGGAAGCTAGCCTTCAATGCAGATTTCTTTCACCGAATCTTATCTTTTTGTTCTTAGAAACGATAGCCTTTTTAACAATTTATTATGGAGCCCGCTTAATGTTTGTTATCTTTCATGAAAAAAATAAACATCGCGTTGAGACTCCTCTTAAGACTTTTTCATGGATATCTGCCCTGCCCGTCTCTGTTCTTGCGCTGGCATCGATGGGACTGGGTTATATAATCATGCCTTACTTTGCCCCCTTTGTTTCTTCTTATTGGTCCCTCCCCTTGGGCCTCACTTCGTTGGTTATTAATGCCCTCGGAATTACTTTATGTGCTCTTCTTTATATGAAATTTCCTTTTTTTCTCAGAAAGGCCTTATCCTACGTGGAAAAACTCTATCTTTTTCTAAAGCATGAATGGTATATAGAAAACTTATATAATGTGCTTTTTGTAAAACCATTTGAAATGACAGGACGATTTTTGTCAGAAAAAATTGATCTTTTCTTTATTGATAAAATATGCATCGAAGGACTCCTCCGTGGAATCAAAAAATGCAACGAAGGGCTCGGCTCTCTTCAATCAGGAAATATAGCCCATTATATATTGGCAATGACTTTAGGGGTCATTATACTCATAGGATATTTATTTTGGTAAGATGAACTTAGAAAGTTTCCCCCTTGTTTCTTTTATTACTTTACTCCCCCTTTTTGGGGCTGTGTTTATTTCCCTTATCAATGATTCTGTGGCCCAGCTTAATGCTAAATATGTAGCGCTTTGGACTTCTTTAGTAACTTTATTTTTAAGTTTACTTTTGTGGGCTTTTTTTGACTTCAAAAATCCTGCCTATCAGTTTATCGATCATTTTCCTTTATTGCCCTATTTTTCTTTAGAATATAAAGCAGGCGTAGATGGACTTTCTTTAGCCTGCATTTTGATGACAACCCTTATTTTTCCTTTAGTTATTCTTGCAGGATGGGAAGGAATTAAATCTAATTTGAAATTCTACACAAGCTTAATTTTAGCCCTCCAATCTTTCCTTCTATGCACCTTTACTAGCCTTAATCTTTTCTTCTTTTTTATTTGTGTGGAAGCATGCTTAGCACCCCTTTATTTCTTAATTGGACTATGGGGAGCAGAAGATAGAACCCGTGCCGCTATTAAGTTTTTTCTTTACACACTTTTCGGATCTGTTTTTTTGTTTTTAGGTATTTTCAAATTATATACCATCACTGGAACTTTTGACTTCACAGCTTTATTTCAATCAA
>JBMDXI010000161.1:0-4169 GCA_048595075.1 Alphaproteobacteria bacterium | reverse complement strand
ATTTATCGAATTATTCAACAAGATTTACATCTGCCTGAAGAGCATATTCCCCATGCTGTGCCCATTTATCATGCTCCCTTAACTCATCGTCCAGGAGACTGGGTTGTGCGTCAGATTTAACTATACGGAATCTTCTTTTTTATGAGCCTCTGGAGGGGTGGATAAAGGACTGATTCCTTGGTGGGGAAGGGATGCCGTCGGTACTGATGTAGTTGCTTGAATATCCTCTTCAGTGTTAGGAGAATTTCTACTAGGGCTGCTTGGACTGTGGGATAAAACAGGAATAGAAATAATTGAACCTGGTATAGAATGATTTTCTTGGGGAGGAACGGGCGTTCTTCTTGGGGGAAGTATTCGGCGTGTGCGGTGGGGTGACAACAAAACCGGCGGATTTTTATGGAGAGTAGATTGGGGTTCTGAATGAGATTCTCGTCGCACATCAGAAACACTAAACATAGGTTGAGTTGTTTTTTCGGTCAAAGAATGAATGTGTGGGATATGCGCTCTTTCTCGTGGTTGAGTTGATATTAAGGAATCATATGTATTTCCTCTTGGTTCGTCATCCTCAACCGAGGTTTGATTTCCATAGGAAGAGCGTGTACGTCGGGGTAAGGTTTCTGTTTTTCCTGATCTTTTATCTAAAGAAAGAGAGTCTTTAAGGGCTTCTTCTTTTTGCCTTTGCAAGTAGGATGTGTACCCGCCACAAACAGTGCTTACTATAAAAGATGCTAAGGCCACACGAGGATCCAGACTTAAATAGGTAGCTAAAGTTGTCGCGCTTGTGGTGCAAAGAGAGCAGACACCTATTTGGAAGGGGGAGGTGTCATGCATACAAATTGATCCTTGTTCCCATAGTTCAGTGGGGGAAAGAATTGTATGGCAGCCACACAATAAACAATTCACAAAGCACCAGTTATCATACTTACCACAATAAAACCAATCCCTGGGATGACAAGAGAGATCACAAATGGAAGGGGGACATGGAAACCAACACTTAAAGACATCCCAGCAGGTACTTTTTTGATTAAGACCATCCTGGGTAACAATTTCAATCATTTTTTTACGGGCTGGTACATAGTCATCGCTAACTGCCAGGGTGTTAAAATGGGCTGCTATGCCTGTTTGCCCTTCATTGAAATAATAGATTCCCAAAGAATAGCGTGCTTGATTTTTTGCAGTATTTTCAGTAAGAGCTAGAAAAGATAAGATGTTTCTGCCTTTTTCTTTATTGTGCACTAGATGAGGGAATCTTTCATGAATTAAACTGTCTAAGTCAGGATTATCAGCTTGCAGAAGGTTTAAATAAAAAAGGCCCTGTATAAGGGCAGGGAGTGGATTGGAGAGTATTTTTTTTAGATCTTTAACAATTTGAGAAGGAAGATTTTGCATTTCAAGAATCTCATTCGCATTTTCTACAATTTCCGTACTATTGGCATAACAACTTCCGTACATATGCTCGATAGTTTCTGTCATCGTATTCTCGTTTAAAAAAATGTCTAAAGGGCGATTGTCAATCACAATTGTTAATGAGCTTTCAAAAGTATCTCGGATATCTTGTCGAGTGAAAGCTCGTTTGGGGATGGGAAGATAAGTAGCTGCTAATTGAAGACCTTTTCTAACTGCACGTAATTTGTCGGCCCCTTGTCCAAACAGTTTTTCTTTATTTTGGTTTGTGTAGGCTTTTAGCTTGCCTTTATTTCCATCTTTATAAGAATTATCAAATTTCTCAAAAGCTCCATAGGAGAAGGAAAAATAAATAAAAGAAATTAACAAATAAAAAAAATACATAATCGCCCTGTTATATTAAGTATAAAATCTTTGAAAATTTTTTGTAAAGCTTTTTTATTTTATTTATACTTTTGTTCATTTTTTAATTACATTATATTTATATGATTTCGATCATTTTATTGGTCTCAGATGGCTGCTTCTCTCGTGCAGTGCTCTCTTTTTCTGAGGAATTTTTTTTAATTATCTATCTACGGGATTCTACAAAAAAGTTGTAATTTAAGATTAAATGTTGTATATTAGCAACATGGATTTTTTATAGATGAGGAAGTAAAATGAAAAATTATATTATATTAACATCTTTTTTAGTACTTAGCGCATTAAATAGTCGTTCTAGTGTGGGCGGGTATGAAGAGAATTCCTTCTCACCCCATTATCAGCCTCTTTCTTCTCAGTCAAATCAGCCGTTATATCCTCCTCTTGGTAGGGGCGAGGGGGCTTTCTACTTTTCCCCCCGTGAAAGTGCTGTAAATAGTCGTGCTACTGTGGGCGTGTATGAAGAGAATTCCTTCTCACCCCCTTATCAGTATATTTCTTCTCAGTCAAATCAGCTGTTATATTCTCCTTGTGGTAGGGACGAGAGGGCGTTCTACTTTCCCCCCAATGAAAGTGCTGTTGTTCCATCTGCTCCCCCTCCCTCCTATAATCCACAGGTTGATACTTCCAATATGCGGTATCTAGCCAGTAGGCTAGTAAAAAACTCTCTCTCTTTTGGACTCCCCTCAGAAGCCCCTTCTGACGAACTTTATTCTGACATAATTGATACTTTAAAGAATGTATCTCTCCAGGGACATCTCACTGGTATTATAGAGCATGCAGAAAAGATCATTTGTCCAAATGCACATGCAGATTCCATAAAGGAGATTTTAGAGGGGGTAGCTAATATAGAGTCACCGAATAAGAAAGGGCTGTCAGACCTTCACCGTAACATTATTATGACAACAATACAGCCTTTTATGAACTTTAATATGCCAAATAAAGAAAGAAAATTTCTTCTTGATGCGGTTAGAGAAGTAGATGCTGCAATATTTGAACAAATGGCTCCTCATATTCAGAAATTGACAAAACGTGAGATGCCGGGAGAAGAAAAAGCACAGCTTATTAAAACTTGCCTTAAGTATGGTGGTGACAATGTTAAGGATTTTAAAGAGCTAGTTCCTCTTATACTTCAATTTATTATTCCTTCTATGGAATTACAGGAGAGAATCAGAATTATTGAACAGCTTTCTAGTATAGGCGTCCCCAAAACAAAAGAAATACTCCCTTACTTTAAAAAATTTGCAATGCCTGGCATGTCTGGAATAGAGCGTGTCGCGCTTATTGAAAGTTGTAAGTTTTTAGTTGATCTTGAGGAGCCCGCAACTATTAAAAAAGTATCGTCTTATGTTGAAAGTCTTATAAAGAATAATATGACAGCAAGCGAAAGAACCACTTTACTAGAGTGCTGTAGAGGGATCACTCGAGATAAAGGATTGTCCACATTAGAAGGCGTTATATCCTGGGTGAAGGGATTGATAAGAGATGACGCAACTGCGGCGGATATAGTAAAACTTCTGGAGGCCTCTGCAGAAGTAAATGATTTTAAATCCTTTATGAAGGAAGTCAAAGAAATTCTTACAAAATCTCTCACTGTCGCGGGGCAAATTAAAATTATTGAGAGTTGCCAAACTATAATAGAAAAGGTGGATGATATGAATCACCTCGTCTTCCTTATTAAACAGGCAAAAAAACTCATACAACCTTTTATGGATGGGCATGAAATTGCTTTCATTATAGATAAATTGTATGAGTTAAATGAAATGAAAAAGCCGGAAGATCTTGAAGCAACTATTTCTCTTGCTAAAGCAGTTATAACTCAAGAAATGAGTGTAGAGGATCGTATCATATTGGTGAACGACTGTCTGGGGCACACTAAGAAGACAATTGCTCTCACTCAAAAACTTATAGTCCCTTTCATGAATGCAAGGCAACGAAAGGAAATTTTAAGGGCTGTTAAGGAGACTAAGCTAGAAGGACAAAAATTGGAAGAACGTGTAAATTTGATAAAGCTTTATGTAAATAGTATTAGAAAGACGATGCCAGAGGAAGAAAGAACCTTCTATATCGTACACTACTTAACTAACAAAAGTGAAGTGCCAGTTGGGAATATAAAAAGTACTGGCACTTATATAAAGAATATCCCCTTCACAACTGCCCGTCTCCTAAAAAATATGCTATCATCCATAGGTTATGGGATACGAAGTACTGGGGGTCATGTAAAAAATGCCACCTTCACAATGGGGCGGGGTACAAAAAAGGTTGCCTCTTCCTTAGCTACACCCCCGAGATTAGCGTATGGAAAGTTGAAAGATATTATGGCGCGCTTCCGGTAGAGTAAGTATAGC
>JBMDXI010000160.1:0-1988 GCA_048595075.1 Alphaproteobacteria bacterium | reverse complement strand
AATATAGAAGTTAAATCATGACCATTGAACCTCTTTTGCTAACTGCTAATTTGTATGAATACTTTAAAGCAGTAGGCTATCGCGAATCCGCTCATCTTCAAGAAATAAGAGAGCACGTTGCCACTTTTCCTGAAGGGCACATGCAAACAGGGCCGGAAGTAGTGCAATTGATCGCCTTTTTCATTCGTCTCACCCAAGCTAAGCATATTTTAGAGTTAGGCACTTTTGGAGGCTATAGCGCGGTGGGGATGGCAGAGGCTCTTCCTAAAGATGGCAAAATAATTACCTGCGATAATGATCCTGAAACATCGCAAGTAGCTCAAGAATTTTGGGAAAAATTTGGCTATGGCCATCAAATTGAATTGCGGTTAGGGAAAGCTTTAGAAACTCTTGACCAGCTCGCAGCTGAGGGGAAAGTTTTTGATCTGGTTTATATTGATGCTGATAAGCAACCCTATGATCAATATTATGAATATAGTTTAAGGCTTTTAAAACCACGAGGGATTATTGTGCTGGATAATACCTTGCAACGGGGTCGTGTTGCTGATTCTTCCATGGCTTCTCCTTCTTTAACAACTGTCCGAGAGCTAAATAAAAAAATCCACGTAGATCCCCGTGTTTTTGCTCTTTTATTACCCTTCTCTGATGGGGTGACCATCGTCTTAAAAAATTGATAAATTCCTCTTTTGGTATTTATATCCATTGGCCATTTTGCGTGTCTAAATGCCCTTATTGTGATTTTAATAGCCATGTGCGAGACCGCATAGACACAGCCGTATGGGAAAAGGGACTGATAGAAGACTTGAAAAGTTTCCTCCCCTCTACTGTGTCTAAAACAGTAACCAGTATCTTTTTTGGCGGAGGAACCCCCTCCCTTATGCCCCCATCAATGGTGGAAAATATTCTGCTTTTTATTCACCAAAATTGGTCGATCGATAAAGCTGTTGAAATTACGCTGGAAGCAAATCCCAATTCTACTGAAATTAACAAATTAAAAGATTTTTCTAAGGCAGGCATCAATCGTATTTCATTGGGGGTTCAATCCTTAGAAGATGACGCTTTGAAATTTCTTAAGCGAGGCCACACAGCCCTAGAGGCTCGGCGTGCTATTGATATGGCGCAGAAAGTATTTCCTCGTTATTCCTTTGACCTTATTTATTCACGTCCTCATCAAACACTGGATGCGTGGGGAAAAGAACTCCATGAAGGCTTGAAGCTTGCTCAAGGGCATTTATCTTTATATCAACTCACTATCGAAGAAGGGACGCCTTTTTACTTAGCTTATCATCGCGGAGATTTCCCCATGCCCGATGAAGAAAAAAGCGCCGATTTTTACGAATATACAAATAAGGTTCTGGCAGCCCATGGGTATGAAACCTATGAAATATCCAACTATGCCCAGCCTGGACAAGAATGTGCCCATAATCTTGTTTATTGGCGGTATCAAGACTATATAGGAGTGGGGCCAGGGGCGCATAGCCGTGTGAGTGATCCTGTTACCCAGCGTAAATGGGCTATACGCCGTCATCGATCCCCTGAATATTGGCTAGAAAACGGGGGCAACCACGAGCAAATTCTTTTATCAGAAGAGGATCTGTTTCAAGAAATTTTATTGATGGGATTGCGGTTAAAAGAAGGGGTTCATAAAAAAGTGTTGAATTTCTATTGTCCTCGTCTCTCTTCCACTTTCCTCACATCCGATAAGCTCAAGGCACTTGCAGAACAGGGTTTGCTTCTTCATTTACCTGATCGCCTTCAGCTCACCCCTGCTGGGCAATTGCGCATGAATAGCGTATGGAACTATTTGATACAAAAAAGGGCGCTCTAGACGCCAACAATAAACTAAATTAACCTCAACTATGGAATAAAGAAGTGGATAGAAGAGATAAGCTATGAAGGTTAAGAGAAGGTTTTTTTTGTTTAAAAGAGTAAGCGACGATAGCAGCAAAAATATTGATAAAGAAATTGGGGGAAGAGCGATGTCTAGA
>JBMDXI010000159.1:0-2331 GCA_048595075.1 Alphaproteobacteria bacterium | reverse complement strand
ATTTACATCAGCTACTTTAAGTTGTGTTTGCATATTTTGCTCCTTGTTGCCAAGACTGAAAAAAACATTTTCTTTTCATGTGTAATTCATATTTTCTTTTTTGTCAATAAACGTTTTCTTTTAAAGAAATCTGTAGGGTTTACCCCAGGAAATCCCCTTAAAAAGCTGGTTATTAGGGTATTTTTGTGTCATAAACAGGGGGAAAAGAAGATTTAGCCTTTATTATTCCACAAGGATGCAAAAAAGCAGGGTAATACGGAGAAATATAAATTATACCTTTGGAGGATAAGATTGAATGGATATTGATAGGTTAAAAGCTTTTCGTTTAGTGGCTGAGTTTGGGGGATTGCAAAAAGCTGCTGAAAATTTGAAGGTTACTGTGTCGTGGGTTTCAAAACAAATTAGTGCCCTTGAAAGAGAATTAAAGTGCGATCTGTTTTTTAGAAATAGTAAAAAACTCATCCTTTCAGAAGAGGGTAGGATTTTCCTCAAATCAACTAACTCAATTATTTATGAACTAGAGCGGGCCCGCCATTGTTTGGTAACTAATAAAAATACTCTAGCAGGGGATATTGTTATTTCCACAACTAATGCAATGGTTACATTATATATAATAGATGCTCTTGCTGACTTTTCAAAAAAATATCAGAATATTCATTTACAGATCATTGGAAGTGATGACACTTCCCATTTAGTTTTTGGAAAATTTGATGTAGCTATAAGACCTTTTGCTGAAAACCATACAGAACTTCAGAAAAAAAAGCTGATAGATTATGAAATGCATTTATATGCCAGCGAAGACTATATTGAACAAACTGGGGAAGTTGAAACTCTAGAGGATTTAGCAAAACATAGGATTATTTCTTATGGAGAATATGCTGCTACCCCTTATAAGGAAATTAATTGGCACCTTGACTTATTACCCCCCAATTTTCGTCCCTGTTTAGGCATTAATTCAGGAGCAGCGCTGCTTCATGCTGTCGAAAATGGATTAGGAATTGCCCCCCTTTCTCAATTAGGGGCACGCCAAAGCAAAGTACCACTAATTAAAATATTACCCCAACATCGAGGGCCGACAGTAGGGGTCTATTTTTACTATCCAGAAAGCATGGAGCATAGTAAAAAAATCAACCTCCTATACGAACACCTAAAAGCGTTTTTTTCCCACTAAAGATATTGCGGAGGCTTATATTTTTATTAATACATAAATATAAGCCTCCTATCACTAAGAGAAGGCCAAACCATGTAAAAGCATGGGTTTGAAATCCTTCAAATAATTGAGACATCAATACAGAAACTACCGGTGTGATCAGCCATAGGTAAGAGGCCCGACTGGCTCCTTCTTTAGTGACAAGATAGAAATAGACTACGCTTACAAACGCCCCTACAATGGTGGTTACATATAAGAGAGATAGTAAATATTCAGGGGCGAAAGAAATGTAAATTTTACCATATCTTATGATTCCTAGAACAAAGGAAAAAATTCCCCCATAGAGCGTACTATAAGCCGTTACAAAAAGAATAGGTGTCGTTTTGGCCAATTTTTTAGACAAGATAGTTCCTGTTGCTGATAAAAAGGTACTGCTGAAAGCCAACAAAAACCCAATACAATATGTAAAATCTAAGGAAAATAAAAGCGTTTTTTTACTAAACGCTAGTAAGACTCCTATAATTCCTAACGCTGCCCCTACCACATAACGAGATGTAATGGGTTCACAAAATATAAAATGCCCTAATAAAGCATTCGGAATGATCATAAGAGACACAGAAACAGCAATAAGTCCCGAGGGAATATAACGGGAGGCAATAGCACATAGCATATGATTAAGCCCAAAAAACAAGACCCCTTGCAACCCTAACAATCCATGATTTTTATAGCTGATCTTGGGAAAAGATTTTTCTTTAAAAAAAGAAAATACCAGTAAAAGAAGCCCCGATACCAAAAAACGATAGGCAACAACAAATTCAAAAGGTAAATATCGCAATTGTAAAGGTAAAAAAACCCACGCTGTACCGCCAATAAGACCTGTTAGAAGAAATAGTAATAACATAGTATTCTCCCTTAGTTTTTTTATTATTTAAAACTAGGTAATAGCATAATTTTTTCTTTCGTGTCTAGTATTAAACTTTTCGCAAGGGGGGTTAATAGGCCATCTCGTTCAATAATTTCTATTCCTTTCTCAAATTCTATATGGAGATGTTGGATTAATTTTTCTATTTTTTCTCGATAAGTATGGAATAAAATATGGTTACTTTTTACTAATTGATTAAAAAAGTATAATAACCTCCCCATGACAAAAGTAGCATGATAAATGCCGATAAAAGGCCTTT
>JBMDXI010000158.1:0-8128 GCA_048595075.1 Alphaproteobacteria bacterium | reverse complement strand
TGTAAATAGGAGTCTGTCTCAATTTTCTAATACGGAAATTCTTACTCCTTCAGACCATTTCAAAAATCTGCAATTCTTTGTGGCTCATGCCGAAAACCGTATTCAAGTTGCTGCTAGAACCACAGCGCAGTTGGCGAATTTTCTGCAGGAATTAAAAGATGAAATGAGTGAATTACAAAAAACATCCCCTTCTTCTTCTCCCCAAAGGAAAGAAGATCAAAAAAAAGCCTATTGATCTCACCCCTATAAATCTTATATGGTGCATATATGGCTTATGGCTTAGCTTTATGTACTGTTGTTCTTATATGTTTGGGGCAAATTCTTTTTAAGAAAAGCGCCCTTCTTTTAGGGACCCTTAAAACCCCTTTTCATCTTATCTTAGAGCCCTTTTTTCTAGGGGCCATCGCTTTATATGGATTTACAACAATTTTATGGATTATGGTATTGCAACACTTGCCTTTAGGGCGCGCCTATATGGTCATGTCGTTGTCGTATATATTTATTCCCCTTTTAAGTTTTTATGTCTTTAAAGAACCCTTGTCCATTAGACTAGTGATTGGGGCGATGCTGATTATTAGTGGGGTTTTGGTTGCTTTGAAGTCCTAGTTTTTAGGCTTTTTTTCGGGCACCAGTAATATTTTGATTCTCTTAGGCGGGGTAGGGACCCCTTTCTTGTAAGAGTCATTCTCTAACGTATTAAACATCCGACTTTGGCCTGTTTTCATATCAATTGTCCCATATTCCCCTGTCAGTTGATTCTTCTTGTCTGTAATTTTCACATTTCTCTTTAAAAAGATAAGGTCTTTTTCAAGATCATAAAACCCTTCTTCCGCAGTTGCAATTTTATCGGGCATTTTGATTTTAACGTGTCCAAAAGCTTCTAGTCTTACAAGAGATTTTTTATTGTTACTATCTGTTTTAAAAAACCCATGCATTACATCTGCCCACAGGGTTGAATCTTTTTGATGCAAAGAAACGTTTTTATGAGCACTCATCATATTTTTTACATCATCGAACTCGATACTTTCTTCAGCTTCGATAGTCACAGGGTCATCCGATGAAATAAATTTAGATTGTTGCGCCGCCCATAGGGGAGAGACACAAAAAACCACTAACAAGCCAATACGTTTTATCATTTTTCTTTCATCTTTTTCTTATGGGTTGAATACATGACGAGTTTAGCAGGGCCTTTCAATTTTAAAGTGCGCGCTTGTTGGTCTAAATAAAACCCTTGTGCTTCAAACAACCCATGGTCGCTTTCTCCGTCCAAAAATTCTTTTCCTTCTAAATATCCCTTATTTAAATCTCCAAAAGCTGAATTTGTATCTATTTTAAAATTTCCTTTAGTATACAAGAAATTAACATTTCCTTGAAGCCATACAAGCTTAGATTGATCGGTGGTTAGGTCGGCCTGGTCTGCTAGAATAAATAAACTTGTATTGTCTTTAAGAAGAATTTTGCCTGTCACTGTTTCCAAGTGAACTTTGTTTTCAGCAATCTGACGGGCCAATTTGGCTGTAATAGTATAGGGTTGATCTTTTCCCCCTAAGAAGCGGGGGTTTTTAATTTCCTTTCGCTGGAAATCAATACCATCAATTTTAATCTTTTCACTTGAAAAATTCCAATTATTGATAAGCTTGGTTAAGTAAGACCACACAAAAACAGTCCCCAGAATACCTATAATACTCACCAGGAATAATAACTTAAGAAATCGATGGCGAGATCTGGTTTGATAAGTTGAATCGATAGAGGTTTTATTTTTAGAATCCATCAGACAATTCCTAGTCTTAATAAATCATGAATATGGATAATCCCTAGGGGCTTAACATTTTCATCTACAACAAAAAGGGCTGTAATAGAACCCGCCATTTTATAAAGGGACTCTTCTAACAAAACATGGGGCTCAATAGTAATAGGGTGGCGGGACATAACAGCGCATACATTTTCTTCCAGTAGATGAGGATTCATATGACGACGCAAATCGCCATCTGTAATGATCCCTATCAGTTTATCATCTTGCGTAATTCCAACACAGCCAAAGCTTTTTTGGGAGATAACTAAAACCGCATCAGCCACTTTTTGAGTATGAGAAATTAAAGGAATTTCTTTCCCCTTATGCATAACGTCTTTTACACGCTTTAGGCGATTGCCTAAGTTGCCACCCGGATGGATGCTTTTGTAATCTTCTTTACTAAAGCCCTTCCGATTAAGAAGGCACAAAGCAAGGGCATCACCAAGTGCTAACATCATTGTGGTTGACGTGGTGGGGGCAAGACCATTCGGACAAGCTTCCGGAAAGGAGGGCAATAAAAGAACTACATCTGCATCTTTAGCCAGGGTACTATTGGATTTTTGAGTAATAGCAATAAGAGGGATATGATAGCGACGTGTATAGGCAATCAAATCAAAAAGCTCTTTTGTTTCCCCGGAATTAGATAAGGCTAGTATGGCATCTTGGGGAGTCACCATGCCTAAATCCCCATGGCTTGCCTCCCCAGGGTGGACGAAAAAAGCGGGCGTTCCTGTTGAGGCGAAAGTAGCAGCGATTTTTTTCCCTATAAGCCCGCTTTTACCCATCCCTGTGACAATAAGACGCCCCTTAACAGCCGCAAAAAGATCAAGAGCTTTTATAAAAGTTAAGTCTAAATGGGTACATAAAGCTGATATAGCATTCGCTTCCAGTTGTAAGATACGAACTGCTTCAGCTAAATCAGCAGAACCTGATTTAGTAGGGGAAAGGGGTGTATGGGTCATAAGGTGTATATAAACCTGCTTTCATTACGGAATAGGGGTGTTGCCGTTGCCAAGCCATTTGGCCGGATCTATCCCATTGTTTATAAGCATTAATATTCATTGAGTCCAGATTTTTCGGATTATCCAGTGATCCCACAATAGATGGGTCAGGCTTAGAGGTTTCTCTAGGCTTAGAAGACACTGTTGCATCTTGATGCACACAAGCTCCTAACAACACAAGAAGAAGAGGGTAAGCGTATTTTGACAGCATCATACTCGTTCCTTTCATTTGACTTTACGCAACTTATCTTTTATTTTACGGAAGACCCCGCAAGATATCAATATGAGAAAGGAAAAAACGATGGGCGCCGTTATAAACATTTCTGGATACAAGTTTGTAACCTTAAATGATATTGAAAACTTAAGACCTAAACTAAAGGGCCACTGCCTTAAACTGGACTTAAAAGGCACTATTTTATTAGCCAGCGAAGGGATTAACATTGTATTGGCGGGAAGTCGTGAAAGCATCCACGGATTTGAAACTTTTTTAAAGCAAGATGCCCGTTTTGCAGATATGACCTTTAAAGAAAGCATTTCCCACCACCAGCCCTTTAACCGTATGTTAGTACGTCTTAAAAAAGAAATCATTGCCTTCGGGGTCGAAGGAGTTGATCCTGCACATCATACATCCCCTCATGTAAAACCTCAACAGCTGAAAGAATGGCTGGATAAGGGTGAAGATGTTGTTATGCTGGATACCCGCAATGAATATGAAATAAAGCTAGGCACTTTTAAAAATGCCTTAAACCCCCACATTGATAATTTTCGTGAATTTCCAGAAGCTATTCGAAAATTGGATCCTGCCCTCAAAAATAAGAAAATTGTCACTTTTTGTACAGGGGGAATACGGTGCGAAAAAGCAGCCCCTTTTATGGAAATGGAAGGATTTAAAGAAGTCTATCAAATTGAGGGCGGTATTTTGAAATATCTTGAAGAATGTGGGGATGCCCATTGGGATGGTGACTGCTTTGTTTTCGATCATCGGGTAGCTTTAAATCCGCATCTTAAACAATCAAGCGCTAAAATGTGCTTTGCTTGTCGGGCACCTCTTACCTTAGAAGAGTGTAAAACAACGGCTTACCAACCCGCTGTTTCATGCCCTCATTGTATCTAGCTCGTGTATTTAACCTGCAGGCGTCGTTACGTGTTCGCTGGTGTGCGTCAAGCACACGTCGCTCCACGTGCCTAGCCCCAAATTAAATATCCTTCGTTAGTATGTTAACTTAGCACAACACGTTCGCCACGAATTTCTTGCCCTAAAATTAAATGAATTCAGCTATTTATAGAAAAAAAGAAGGCTCCCATTAGCAACCTTCTTTTAAATTTTCTAGGGGAGATTCTTTAAATAAATCTCACAAATCTTCGATTGTTTCTTCTAACCATTTTTTATGTTTTTTTTCATCTGTTAAGCCTTGTTGAACCAACTTTTCTGCGTCAGGCCAGATATCATCTCGATCAGCGATTCGTTCATAAGCAGTGTTGGTATCTATTTCATTACTTTTCATCGCTCTTAAGATACCGCTATCCCCTATAATTTCGCCCAATATAACCTTCCCTTTTGTCAGCCATTGTTTTGTAGTGGGGAAGATAGGTAAATCTTCATTATTATCTTCCAATATTTTTTTTATTTCTGTTATATGAGCTTGGTGATCGTCTCGGAAGGTTTCTAATTGGTGGCGATAGTCTCTATTTTCTATACGATTAATGGCAGCTTCATATGCCTCTTTTGCTTCATAATCAAGCTCTAAAAGATCTCTTAATACATCAGCAAATTTAGATTGAGTTCCTACAAATGTAACCATGATTTATCTCCTTTCATCTATTTCTTATTTTTATGGTGCAAAGGAAAGGCTAGCTTTCACCAGCTAGCCCTTTAGGTCGCTTAATTTATTCTATTCATCCTCATCTTCACTGCGCCTTGAACGGCTGGCATGAGAAGAGTGAGAAGATCCTTCATGAGTATCATTTTTCTCTGAAGAGCTGGACGATGTAGATTTATGGGAGGCATGCCCTCCTTTGCTAGCAATTTCTTTTTGTTTTTTTTCGTCCATAGCGGCGAATCCGCGCTTTGACGTAGTGTGTTGGTTTTTCTTTTCCATGATTTTTCTCCTGTTTTTTCTGTACACTATTGTACGTTCACATCCTAGTCCTAAGTGGTTAGGAAATGCAAGCAACAGGGCTTATTTTTCCTAGTTTTTATAATCACTTTATATAGCTGGAAAATTATAAAATTATTATGTCGAAATTCGTCGCTGGTGTGCGTCAGCACATGTTCGCTCCTCATTTCCCGTCCTCATTTTAAATTTTTTCCGCTATAACTTTCCAATTATAAATAAAAAAGTTAGCACGAAAGCTAACTTAAGGGATTTTTAATGAGTAGAAAATATTAATCTAAGTCTTCTTTTTTTCTATTTGGGTTCAATCTTGTTGTATGTTGTTCTTTGCCTTTGTGGCCTTTTTTATCATTTAGGAAAGTTGAAGGGGAAGAACCCGAATGAGAGTGAAGTCCTCCCTTTCTTCCGCGCTCAGCCATGCCTTGAGAGCCTGCTCTCTCGGCACTCGCGAGGCCCCCTTTAGTTGCGATTTCGCGTTGTTTTTCTTCATCTATTCGATCAAAACGAGCGGGAGAGCTTTTTCCGCCTTTGCTTGCAATTTCCCGTTGTTTTTCTTCATCCATTGCCGCAAATCCGCGGCGTGAGGATATTGTGGTTGGGTCATAGTGCTTTTGCATGTTGGCCTCCTTTTTTCCCTCGTACACGATTGTACCCTATCACCATAGAACCTTTTTTGATTTCATTCAAGCAGCAGGGCCAGAGAATTTTAAAGGATAAAATTATTGCTAATTGCCCCATACCTTTTCAATAATCTGGGTATAAGCTTGGTGAGTTTTTGGATTCACTTGATGTAGATCCATTGCCTTTTGGGTGCAGGTGACTATGTGGGGATCGAGTGGGATACTCCCTAGGTAAGGTATTTCATAATGGCTTGCCAACATCTGTCCACCGTTTCCCTGGAAAATAGGAACAGAAGAGTGACAACAAGGGCACGTAAATTCTTTCATGTTTTCGACCACCCCTAAAACAGGAATATGGAGGGCCTGATACATTTTTAAGCATTTAGCTGCGTCAAGGCAGGCTATTTCTTGGGGAGTTGTAATTATAATAACACCCGTAAGAGGAATAGATTGTGCTAAAGTTAGATGGGCGTCACCTGTCCCTGGGGGCATGTCAACTATGAGCGTATCTAAATCGCCCCAGGCGACATCTTGAAACAATTGCTTTACGGCGGTTTGTACCATCGGCCCCCGCCATACTAAAGGCGTATGAGGGTCTAAAAGAAAGCCCATAGACATAGCTTTTATGCCACCCTTTTCAAAGGGAATAAATTTCTTATCCTGTAAAGCAGGTTTTTCGTGAATATTCATAAGATGGGGGACAGAGGGCCCATAAATATCCGCATCTAAGAGCCCTATTTTTAAATTTTTACGCCCCAGAAGGGTAGCTGTAAAAAAAGCAAACGTCGACTTCCCCACCCCTCCTTTGCCGGACACAACAGCAATGATATTTTTGACAGCTTCTAATTTAATTTTCATGGGGATTATGATGGTTTCTGAAAACGGCCCACTAAGGTTGCTTCTGCTAAAATATGGCCTTTCATTGCTTCCTTCAAGACGTGTTTTGTTGGCGTTTTTTCAAATTCTAAACTTACATCCAGAGCATAGAGCGTAAAGAAGTAACGATGCTCTCCACTGGGGGGGCAGGGCCCACCATACCCTGTCTTATCCCAGCTGTTTAAGCCTTGTTGGCAGCCGGGGGGAAGGGGTGCACTGCCTTCTTTAAGAGCCATGATAGATGATGGAATATTATAAAGAACCCAATGATCCCATGTACCGTGTGGCGCATCAGGGTCTTCACAAACTAAAGAAAAACTTTTAACCCCTACAGGAATATCTTTCCATTTCAAGGCAGGAGATTCATCATTTCCTACACAGGTATGAATGGGGGGAATTTCACCATTATGGGCAAAAGAGGGGCTGGTTAATTGCATGGCACTTCCTTCTTTCCATAGTCCTATGATAGCTAAAAGGTACACACATATTCTTCTCATGGAAAGCATTATAGCTAATCCATTATAAAGTGGATACATCAAAATTCGTCGCTGATGTGCGTCAGCACATGCTCTCTCCTCATTTTTCGTACCACTTTAAATTGATTTAGCTATATACGATAATAAAGCTAAAAGTCTTGAATTTTTTAGTTGAGTTAGGCTCTTCCTTTCTAAGAAGAAATATCTACCCCTGCAAAAGGGAGTATCTCGGCCAGTTTTTTTAAGTGGTGGAATTGAAAGGTTGAATTCAGAGTTTTTTCGGCTTGTTTAGAGTAGGGAAGAATGGCTCCTTTAAAGCCTAATTTCTCTGCTTCTTTTAAGCGAGTTGCTACTTGCCCTACACTGCGGATTTCCCCCGAAAGACCAATTTCCCCAAAAACGATATGATCAATCGGAAGAGGAGTATCCGATACGGAAGATAGTAAAGCCATAGCAACCGCTAGGTCGGCTCCGGGTTCAGTAATTTTTAAACCCCCTGCCACATTCAGAAAAATATCTTTGCCGCCGAATCCTATACCACAGCGGGCTTCTAACACGGCCATTACCATGGCTAAACGTCCTGCATCCCATCCAATCACATTGCGGCGAGGAGCTGCAAAAGGCGACGGGGCTGCTAAAGCTTGAATCTCTACCAAGAGAGGACGTGTGCCTTCAATTCCTGCAAAAATAACACTACCGCTCACATGTTCTTGGCGATCTGCAATGAAGGCGGCTGAGGGATTTTCAACTTCGCGTAATCCTTCCTGGGTCATTTCAAACACCCCAATTTCATCGGCAGGCCCAAAACGATTTTTAACGGAGCGTAGAATGCGGAATTGATGACCCCGATCCCCTTCAAAATAAAGAACTGTATCAACCATGTGCTCTAAAACACGGGGGCCGGCGAGGGTTCCTTCCTTCGTAACATGGCCTACGAGGATAAGGACTAGATTATTGCTTTTTGCTACGCGAATAAGTTCTTGAGCGCATGTTCTTACTTGCGTCACTGTACCGGGGGCTGAATCCAAATTATCTAAATAAATGGTTTGAATAGAGTCAATAACAGCAAACTGAGGGCATGGTTTTGTTTCAAGGGTATGGATGATCCGCCGTAGGTCACAGCTGGCACTTAATTGTACGGCAGAGCTATCCACCCCCAGTCGATGGGCCCGCAAACGTACCTGGTCAATACCTTCTTCTCCCGAGATATAGAGGCACGTCTGATTTTGGGATAACGCCGCTGCTACTT